>NZ_RAWF01000737.1:0-402 GCF_003612075.1 Corallococcus sp. CA041A | reverse complement strand
GACTGGGGCCGGCACGACATCGACGCGGTGCTGAAATGGGTGCACGACACGCTCGTCCCCGAGGGCTGCAGCGGACGCAGGCTGGTGGTGCTCGGCCACAGCGCGGGCGGGCAGCTGGCGGGCCTGGCGCCGCACATCGTGCATGCGGATGCGCTGGTGCACGTGGCGGTGTCGCTGGCGAATGCGCGGCTCTGGCCGTGGCGTGGGCCGCTGACCCGTCCGCAGCTCGCGTGGCTGCTGCAGGTGCGGATTCCCTTGGCGGTGGCGCGCGTGCGCGGCGGCATGCTGCCGCTGGCGGCCGTCGGCATGGGGCCGATGGCGATTCCGGCCGCCATCCTGGGCGATTGGGCGCGCTTTGCCCGGCGGCGCGGCTACCTCTTCGCGCGGCGTGCCGGGTTGGAT
>NZ_RAWF01000736.1:0-402 GCF_003612075.1 Corallococcus sp. CA041A | reverse complement strand
GCCACGAGCAGCTGGGCGTAATTGAACTGAGCGGAGGCGTTGCCATGGTCGGCCGCCTTCTTCATCAGCGCTTCGGAGCGCACCTTGTCGCGCGGCACGTCGCGGCCCTCCATCAGCAGGATCGCGTATTTGAACATGGCCGAGGGGTCGCCGGCCTCTGCGGCCTGCCCGTACCAGAACGCGGCGTCCTTGGGCTTGCGGGGAACACCGAGCCCCTGCGCGAAGATTTCGGCGACGAGCGTCTGTGCCGAGGCGTCGCCCAGCTGCGCCCGCGGCAGAGCCAGCTCCATCGCCGTCAGATAATAGCCGCGCTGGAAGGCGCCGAAGGCATCGTCCGCCTTTCCGGCAAAAGGCTTTTCCTCGGGCAGAGCCGGCAGTGCCACGCCCATGCGCTCCAGGACG
>NZ_RAWF01000735.1:0-402 GCF_003612075.1 Corallococcus sp. CA041A | reverse complement strand
CGGACTGAGCCTGTGCCGCAACCTGCGCGCCGGCAAGCATCGTGCGGTGCCGGTGGTGCTGCTGACCGCCCGCGACGACGAAACCGACCGCATCATCGGCCTGGAAATGGGCGCTGATGACTACGTGACCAAGCCCTTCTCTTCGCGCGAACTGCTGGCACGCATCAATGCGGTGATCCGCCGTACCCGGATGTTGCCGCCGAATCTGCAGGTGAGCGAAGCCGGTCGCCAGCTGGCCTTCGGCGAGTGGCGCCTGGACACCACCGCACGCCATCTGCTGGATGCACACGACACCGCGTATCCACTCAGTGGCGCCGAATTCCGCCTGTTGCGCGTATTCCTCGATCACGCCAATCGGGTGCTCAGCCGCGACCAGCTGCTCAGCCTCACGCAGGGCCGCGA
>NZ_RAWF01000734.1:0-402 GCF_003612075.1 Corallococcus sp. CA041A | reverse complement strand
ACGTTCCTCGGCCCGCCGCATAGACGCGATCTCATTTTGAACATTCCCTCCGCTGTTTCCTCCCGCACGCCGTCAGCCGCCCGCGCTGTATGCGCCCCTTCGGTAGCCCGCTATGCGCGGCTGACCGTCGGCCTGCTGGCGCTGGCTTCGGCGCATGCGGCGCTGGCCTTCGGTTTCAACGATGTGGCCGCACGCGCCAAGCAACTGGCTGCAAAACCGTACCAGGCGCCCGCCGATACCCTGCCCCGCGAACTGCGCGAGCTGCGCTACGACCAGTACCGCGAAATCCGCTTCAAGTCTGACCAGGCTTACTGGCGCCGTGACAAGCTGCCGTTCGAACTCGGCTTCTTCCACGAGGGTTCGTACTACGACCAGCCTGTGAAGATCAACGAGGTGTCGCCC
>NZ_RAWF01000733.1:0-403 GCF_003612075.1 Corallococcus sp. CA041A | reverse complement strand
GGACGCATATCATAACTTTTGGATATGAAAAATCGTTTCTTTATGATTGACTTGGCATAACGCGCTTCCTACAATCCAATCCGATCTGGTAATTGTTGCAACGCAACATGTTTTCGGCTAATGCCTTCGCCCTGTTCTCAACCATGTGAGGGGCGACACCAGAGCACATCAGCATCGCTGCGGGACGTGACCTCCCCAAGGACACGGCCCGCATTTCTCTGGGCACTAGGGGAGTGCCCCCAACAGATGCCGGCTGACTGCAACAGCGCGGCATCCTTACTAAAAACCGTTGCGACCTGAAACGCACGGCGCCATGCAAAAGAAAGGCGTCTACCGGATCTGAGCAGCGGACGGAGGTAAGTATGAACGGTTGGAAAACCCTTCATTCTTCCGGGATCGGATC
>NZ_RAWF01000732.1:0-403 GCF_003612075.1 Corallococcus sp. CA041A | reverse complement strand
GCCGGGCTATGTCGGCTACGAGGAAGGTGGTTACCTGACCGAAGCCGTGCGTCGCAAGCCGTACAGCGTGGTGCTGCTCGATGAAGTGGAGAAGGCGCACCCGGACGTCTTCAACGTGCTGCTGCAAGTGCTGGACGATGGTCGCCTGACCGACGGCCAGGGCCGCACGGTGGACTTCAAGAACACGGTGATCGTGATGACGTCGAACCTCGGCTCGCAGCTCATCCAGCAGATGGCGACCGAACCGGCGGACGTGATCAAGGGTGCCGTGTGGCAGGAAGTGAAGACGCATTTCCGCCCCGAGTTCCTGAACCGGATCGTCGAGGTGGTGGTGTTCCACGCGCTGGACCAACGCAACATCGAATCGATCGCGCGGATCCAGCTCAAGCGCTTGTCGGCACGC
>NZ_RAWF01000731.1:0-404 GCF_003612075.1 Corallococcus sp. CA041A | reverse complement strand
GTACTGACCGTTTGTGGCTAGCGCGGTGGGGCGTAGCTTTTATCGTGTTTTTAGTGCTAACGCTTGGACTACACATAGCGTTTGCCCTAACAGGCTACGTAGTCCTACAAAATATAGAGTTCATTTGTTTTGCATGTTTAGGTTTTTCTGGTTTTGCTCTTTGGTGTGCGTCCACTTTATGCACTTGACACAGCACGTGAGGCCGTGCTAGGGTAGTACGTGTAAGAGCAGCCCACTAGAGAGAAAGTAAGTGTGATAATGTCAGAGCACGAGAAGTTGATCGAAAGAACAGTCTGTGAAAGTCTTCAAGCTTTTTGTGAAGATGTTGATACGAATGTTTACCGTTACAATCCTGAAATCACTCTCAAAGAAATTGAAGTTTACTTAAATAAAAACTATGGGTC
>NZ_RAWF01000730.1:0-405 GCF_003612075.1 Corallococcus sp. CA041A | reverse complement strand
GACTAGTATAGCGGGTCTTACCTGTCTTGTCAAATCTTGTCAACCGAGAGACTCGCCCTCATTGCTCATACTTCCTCTTATCTAAATCGTTGACTCCCTGAACAATAAAATCCATGAGTCGGACATACAATCTCATCAACATAACGCACCCCATGAAGGAATCGAACCTTATACTCTTCCACCAGAACTTTTAAGATTTTTACATCAAGAGTGAGGTTTAGAAGACCTCTGCCTGGAACATAGGGCTAGGTGAGACTTGATTAAAGACTAGCCTCAAAAGTCTGTGTCTTAACAACTACCCGTTCATTAGCACAATCTCAAAATCGTTAAGAGCTACGCCCCACGGTGAGCCTGCATCTTGCTCCGTCTGAGCACGACTAGCGGCGACATGAACCCGCTCAGACG
>NZ_RAWF01000729.1:0-405 GCF_003612075.1 Corallococcus sp. CA041A | reverse complement strand
GCACGGCAAGCCCAGGGCTCAAGGCCGCTCGAGCAAAAGAAAAGGCGCCCACCAGGGGCGCCCTTCCGATGCAGCGGCAGGCTGGCTCGTTACATCGTCATCATGTTGGCGTTCATGTTATGCATGACCCACAGCGAGCCGACAACGACGATCGCCAGGATCAGCAGCGTGAACAGGAAGGCCATCACGTTCCAGCGCTGGGCAGACGAGCCATCCAGGTGCAGGAAATAGATCAGGTGCACGACGATCTGCACGACCGCCAGAGCCATCACCGTCACCAGCACCGTCTGGTGCGAGTAGCCGCCGTCCATCACCATCTTGAACGGGATGGCCGTCAGGATCACCGCCAGCACGAAGCCGATCAGGTAGCCCTTCACGGTGGCATGGCCGGCGCCACCGGCTGCA
>NZ_RAWF01000728.1:0-405 GCF_003612075.1 Corallococcus sp. CA041A | reverse complement strand
GCCTGTACATGCTCGAGCAATACTACTGCCTTCTTCCCCGTGTTCTGTCCACCCATGGCATCCATCACAGCCATGTTCTTGGCGTCCTTGAGCGCCTCCAGGATCGAGGCCTGGGACAGCCCAGTCAGCACTCCGGCCGCCTGATCCACCCAAGACACCGGATCCCCTTCACCGAGGAAGCCGGCGTGCTCGGACGCCCACCAGGCCACCACATCTCGAACGACGTCGCCGTCGGGCAGCCCAATCTCCACACGCGTCCCGAAGCGCCCACCGCGCACGGCTGCAGCGTCGATCATGTCCGGATTGTTTGTCGCCGCGATCCACACCACGTCCTGCAGCATGCCGCCGGCGCCGTCGATGAGTTGCAGCAGAGCGTTGGTAGCCTCCTTGGTCGCGCTCATCGAG
>NZ_RAWF01000072.1:0-37122 GCF_003612075.1 Corallococcus sp. CA041A | reverse complement strand
CCCTTGCGCCAGGGCCTGCCGCCGCGCCTCCAGCGCAGCCACCACCGCCACCAGCCGCGGCGCCACCGAGGACGTGGGCTTCCACCGGCCGGACGCTCGGGTGAAGGCCACCGCCTCCACGCCGGCGGTGCTGACCGTGGTGGCGCCCAGCGCGCCCTCGAAGTCCAGCGTGGCGAAGGCCTCCGCGCGCTGGCCATCCGGCGCCACGGAGACGGAGATGCGGGCGTACTGGAGCTTCCGGGAGACGAGCGGAGCCTGTGCACCGGGCACGGGCAGGGACACGCCGTCGTGCTCGGCCTGCTTCAGGGTGGTGATGATCTCCGCTTCCGGTCCGGCGGCCGCGCCCAGGAGGCGCGAGCCGAGGAACAGGAGGACGCAGGCGGCGGCGAGCACGGCGATGCCGATGCCCCCCAGCCGGCCCCAGTCCTCCGAGCGCCTCACGAGCCCAGCATCTTCTGGGCACGCTGGGCGGCGGGCGTGCCCGGCAGGCGCTTGACGACTTCCCGCAGCGTGTTCTGGGCGCGCTCCGTGTCGTTGAGCTTCACGTACGCGTTGTGGAGGTCGAAGAGGGCCTCCTCCTCCAGCGGCGTGCCCGGGTAGTCCTTGAGCAGCCCCTCCAGGCGCTGGGCCACGGCCTTCCAGCGCTCGCGCTTCGCGTAGAAGGACGCGACGTAGAGCTCATGGCGCGCCAGGCGCTGGCGGGCGTCATTCCGGTGCGCCGTGGCGTCCTTCACGTACTGCGAATCCGGGTACTGGCGCAGGAAGACGTTCATGGCCCGGAGCGCGTCGTACATGGGCTTCTGCTCCTTCTCGTAGGAAGGCGGCAGGGCGAAGAACTCCGAGGGGAACTCCTGCACGTAGGAGAGGGCCGCGCGGTAGGCGGCGTAGTCCACCTTGGGGTGCGTGGGGTGCAGCCGCATGAAGGAGTCGAACTTCTCGCGCGCCTCCGGGTACATCTCCCGGGCGAAGTCCAGGTCCGCCAGCTTCAGCTCCGCCTCGCGCGCGGCCTCCAGGTAGGGGAACTTGGCGCGGACGTGGTCGAAGTACTTCTCCGCCTTGAAGTAGTCGTTGTCCTCCATGGCGGCCTCGCCCAGCGCCAGGTTCTCCGCGGCCATGGTGGCGTAATCAGGCTCGCCCGCGGGCCCCGCGGAGAGGGCGGCACAGGCGGACAACATCAGGGCGGACAGGACGAGGACGACGGAGCGCATCACGCCTCCAAACTATTCGTCCTGCCCGGAGGGGTCCAGCGAAGGTTCTCCCACCAGCCGGGTCACGATGTCCGGCGCGAAACCCCGGCTGAGCAAAAGCCGCCCCGCCCTCGCCTGCTCCTTCGCGTCCAGCGGGCGGCCAGCCAGGCGCCGACGCTCCAGCACCTGCCGTGCGGCCTCCAGCGCGTCGAAGCCCACCGCGTCCTTGGCCTCCGACAGTGCCCGCCGTGCCTCCGTGCCCTCCAGCCCGTGGGCCTGGAGCCGTTGAAGCACGGCCCGGGGGCCCAGCTTGCCCCTGCCCAGCAGGGCCTGGGCGCGTTCACGCGCGAACTTCGCGTCGTCCAGGTAGCCCCACTCCGCGAGGCGGGCGAGCACCGCTTCGCGCACGGATTCGGAGAAGCCCTTGCGCTCCAGGGCGAGCGACAGCTCATGGCGGCTGCGGCCGCGCGCCTTGAGCAGGCGCAGGCAGGCATCGGTGGCGCGCTGGACAGCCTCGGGGCCTTCGGGCTCGTCAACCATCGCGGAGTCCCTACCATGTGGTAACAGGCCCCGCCATGCACCCCATCCTCGCCCGCTTCCTCACCGCAGACGCCGCCAGGGAAACGCTCCGCAAGGAGAAGGCGGGGGAACCGCTGACTCCGGAGGAGCAGCACTTCGCGACCGCCGCGAACGCCAACCCCAGGCAGAAGGCCATGCTGCAGGGCGTGAGCGGACGCGCGCTGTCCTCCGACGCCCAGGCCGCGCTGGTGCTACTGGCCGCGCACGCCGCCGCCCGCGCGCTCACGCAGGACGAGTCCCTGTCCGCCGCGACGCAGAAGGCGCGCGAGGCGCTGAAGGAGGAGGGCGCGAGCGACGAGGAGTCGGACTCCTTCCTCGCGTCCATCCTGCTGGAGGAGGCCTTCGGCTACGAGCAGGAGGTGGACAACTTCGACGCGGACTACGTGAAGGAGTCCCTGGGGGAAGTGCCCGCCCTGGCCGCGCTGTCCAAGGAGTCCGTGGACGCGCTGTTCCTCGCGTTCGCCAAGGCCGCGCCCAACGACGCGGACCGCAAGGCGCGCGAGCACATGGCGCGGGCGCTGTTCGACATCGCCTGGGCGGAAGGCCCCACGTCCATCAATCCGGAGCACCTGGAGACGCTGCTCGACAACGAGGTCCTCCAGGAGTCCGACGAGGCGCAGGACGCGCGCGTGCGCGCCACCGTGTCGCTGCTCCAGACGCTGGCGCACCAGGGGCTCATCGGGCCCATGCGCCTCAGCCGGCTGCGTGCGCAGTTGGGGGACGACGACGCCTGAGCGGCGCCCTCCCCCTTCGCACCGGGTTTCCTAGAAGCGTTCGATCTGGAAGTCGTCGTCGCCGCCAGCCGCCGGAGCGGGCGCGGCCACCGGGGCGGGCGTGGGCGGACGGGCCGCCACCTGCGGAGGCAGCGGCCGGCCCTGGACGACGCCGGGCGGCGGAGTAGCGGGACGCGGCGCCGCGACGCCGGGCGGAGGCGTCATGGGCCGGGCGGCCATGGGCGCTCCGGGGCGCGGGGCCTGGGGAACCGGCGCGGGCGTGGGCGCCACGGGGGCAGCCTGCGCGGGCGCGCCCTTCTGCGCGAAGGACGCCGAGCCCGGGATGGGACGCTCCTCGCCGGCCTTGGCGTCGAAGTTGTCCCACTTCGAGTCGGACGTGCCGCTGATGCCAGAGAAGCGCAGCGCGAAGTCGTCCGGGTTGCTGGCCTGACGGTGGGCCTCTTCGTAGGTGACCAGGCCGTTGCGCACCAGGCTCATCAGCGACTGATCGAACGTCTGCATCCCGTAGGAGTCCGTGCCCTGCGAGATGGCGTCGTGGATCTCCTTCGTGCGGTCCTTGTCCTCGATCATCTCGCGCACGCGCGCGGTGACGCGCAGCACCTCCACCGCCGCCACACGGCCCTTGCCGTCCGCGCGCGGAACGAGGCGCTGACTCACCACGCCGCGCAGCACGCTGGAGAGCTGCAGGCGCACCTGCTTCTGCTGGTGCGGGGGGAACGCGGACACGATGCGGTTGATGGTCTCCGTGGCGTCCAGCGTGTGCAGCGTGGACATCACCAGGTGGCCCGTCTCCGCGGCGTGGAGCGCCGTTTCGATGGTCTCGTGGTCGCGCATTTCGCCCACCAGGATGACGTCCGGGTCCTGGCGCAGCGCTGACTTCAGGGCCTGCGAGAAGCTCATCGTGTCCACACCCACTTCGCGCTGGTTCACGATGGAGCGCTTGTCGCGGATGAGGAACTCGATGGGGTCCTCGATGGTCATGATGTGGTTGGTTTCGTTGGAGTTGATGTAGTCGATCATCGCCGCCAACGTGGTGGACTTGCCGGAGCCCGTGGTGCCCGTCACCAGCACCAGGCCGCGCTCCTCGCCGCACACCTTCTCCAACACCGGGGGCAACAGCAGGTCCTTCATCGTCATCACCTTGAAGGGGATGACGCGGAGCACGGCGCCCACCGTGCCGCGCTGCTGGAAGACGTTCACGCGGAAGCGGCCCAGGCCCGGCACTCCGTAGGCCAGGTCCACTTCGTTGCTGACCTTGAACTTCTCCTTCTGGAACTCGTTCATGATGCCGAACGCCATGCGCGCCACCTCCTCCGGAGGCAGGCGGCGGCCGTCCTTGAGCGGCACCAGCGAACCATCCACGCGGAACATGGGCGGCAGGCCCGCCTTCAGGTGGATGTCGGAGGCTCCGCCGCGCAGGGCGATCTGCAGGATTTCGTTGAGTTCCATGAGGGTGCCGGGATGGTAGCAGAACGCCCGCGCGCGTCGCGACGGGGCGACGCCCACCCGCTTGCCCGCAAAGCACGACGGCGGAGGCTTCCCGAAGGAAACCCCCGCCGACGAACGGCCGGACAGCTGGCCGACAAGCGCGATTAGCGCTTGGAGAACTGGAACCGACGACGGGCGCCGGGCTGGCCGTACTTCTTGCGCTCGACCGCGCGAGCATCGCGGGTGAGGAAGCCGGCCTTCTTCAGCGCCGGACGGAACTCCGGGTTGAAGGCGCACAGCGCGCGCGCGATGCCGTGACGGATGGCACCGGCCTGGCCAGAGAGACCGCCGCCGCGCACGTTGACCGTGACGTCGAGCTTGCCCTTCTGCTCCAGGATCTCCAGCGGCTGGTTGAGCACCATCTTCGACGTCTCACGGCCGAAGTACTCGTTGATGTCGCGGCCGTTGATGACGACAGCGCCGTTGCCAGGACGCAGCCAGACGCGAGCGGTGGCCTCCTTGCGGCGGCCCGTGGCGTAGAAACCGAGTTCAGGATTGATCGCCATGGTTGTCTTACGCCTCGACCTTGAACGCCACCGGCTTCTGCGCGGTGTGCGGATGAGTGTCACCAGCATACACCTTGAGCTTCGTCATCATCTGACGGCCCAGGGCATTGCGGGGCAGCATGCGGCGCACGGCGTTGAGGATGATGTCCTCAGGGTGACGCTGGCGCAGCTTCTGGAGGTTGGTGATCTTCAGGGCACCCGGGAAACCGGCGTACGGGTGACGGTAGTACTGCTTGTCCGTCTCCTTCGTGCCCGTCACCTTCACCTTGTCGGCGTTGATGACGATGACGTGGTCACCCGTGTCGATGGACGGGGTGTACGTCGGCTTGTGCTTGCCCTTCAGGAGGGTGGCGATCTGACTGGCGGCGCGACCAAGCACCTTGTCGGACACGTCGATGACGTGCCACTGGCGCTTGATGTCCCCAGCCTTGGCGCTGTAGGTCTTCTGCGACATTTCGTGCACTCCAGACTTCGGCGCGGCGCCCAGGTGCATGCCAGGGGCCGCGTGCTCGTGCGTAACCAACCGCGGGTCCTCCGTCCAAAACTCCGACAGAAGCCCGGAAAGGCTGACCCTCCTAGTAGGACGGCGGGATCAAGTCAAGGTTGGGCGTACGGGGGACCCCTCAGGGCGCCCGGCCAGGGGTGCCCGGGCCCGGCCCCCCGGCGGCGGGCTTCTTGAAGCGCTCCTTCAGGTTGGCGAAGAAGTTCTTCTCCTTCTCGTCCGGAGGTCCCTGACGCGGCGCGTCCATGTCCACGATCTCGAAGGCGTCCGGGGGCAGGTCCTCCAGGAAGCGCGAGGGCGTTCGGGGGACCTCCTTGCCGCGCTTCACGCGCACGGTGGAGCGGGTGAGGTAGAGCAGCTCCTTGGCGCGGGTGATGCCCACGTAGCAGAGGCGGCGCTCCTCCTCGAGGTTCTGCGCCTCGCCCTGCATGCCGCCGTGGGGCATCAGGTCCTCCTCCATGCCGATGAAGAAGACGAGCCGGTACTCCAGGCCCTTGGAGGCATGCAGGGACATCAGCGTCACGCGCTTGTTCTGCCCCGGGACGTCCTCCTCTTCCTGGCGCGTGTCCAGGCTGAGGCGGTTCAGGTACGTGAGGAGGCTGGCCTTGGGGCCCTCGCGCTTTTCGAATTTCTCCAGGGACGCGAGCACCCCGTCCACGCCCTTGAGCTTCTTGTCCGCGGCGGTGCCAGAGACGGCCTTGGCGCGGGTGGCCTCGCGGAAGCCAATCTCCTCCAGCAGCTTGTGCGTGGCCTCCGACAGGCGGGGCGTCTGGGTGAAGGCGTCGCGGTAGCGCTCCACCATCTCCACGAACTCCAGCACCTTGCCGCCCGCGCCCGAGGGCAGGTCGTCATAGGTGTCCGCGCGGCGCATCGCCGTCCAGAGCGTCACGCCCTCCGCGCGCGAGTGCGCGTGCAGCCGCTCCATGGTGACGTCGCCAATGCCTCGCGAGGGCACGTTGACGATGCGCATGAGGGAGATTTCGTCCAGCTTGTTCGCCAGGACCTTGAAGTACGCGATGACGTCCTTCACCTCGCTGCGGTCGAAGAACTCGCTGCCGCCCACCACTTCGTAGGCGATGTTCTTCTCGCGCAGCATCTCCTCCACCGGGTGGGCCTGGCCGTTGGTGCGGTAGAGCACCGCGATGTCGTCCGCGGGGACGCCCAGCGAGATGTGCTTCTGGATTTCGTGCGCGATGAAGCGGGCCTCCTCTTCATCATTGGGGCACGCCACCACCTTCACCAGCGGACCGCCCTTGCGGTCGGTCCACATGCGCTTGTCCTTGCGCTCCGGGTTCTTGGCGATGACGGCGTTGGCCGCGTCCAGCACGCGCTGGGAGGAGCGGTAGTTCTGCTCCAGCCGCACCTCCTTGCCGCCCGGGAAGTGCCGCTCGAAGTCCAGGATGTTGCGCACCTCCGCGCCGCGCCAGGAGTAGATGCACTGGTCGTCATCCCCCACCGCGCACACGTTCCTCGCCTCGCCCGCGAGCAGCTTGAGCAGATCCAGCTGGGCGTGGTTCGTGTCCTGGAACTCGTCCACCAGGAGGTACTGGAAGCGGGCCGTGTACTTGCGGTGCAGGTCCGGGTGCTCGCGCAAGAGGCGCGCGGGCAGCACCAGCAGGTCGTCGAAGTCCACCGAGCCCTGCGCCTTGAGCGCGAGCTGGTAGTCCGCGAAGACCATGGAGGTGATGAGGTCGTAGTCGTCCCCCATCCCCTCCGGCTTGGGCTGGGGCGCCTCGCCGGAGTTCTTCGCCTTGGAGATGAGGGTGAGGACCTTGCGCGCGTCGAAGGCGCGGTCGTCGATGCGATTCTCGCGCATGGCGCGGCGGATGATGGAGAGCTGGTCGCCCATGTCCGCGATGGCGAACTTCTTCGGCCAGCCCAGCCGGTGGATGTCCTCGCGCAGCACCTCCGCGCCGAACGCGTGGAAGGTGCACACCAGCACGCCCTGGGCGCGCGGCCCGGCCATGTGGATGAGCCGTTCCTTCATCTCCGTGGCGGCCTTGTTGGTGAAGGTCACCGCGAGGATGTTGCGGGCCATGATGTGGTTCGGCCGCTCGTTGAGCAGGTGGACGATGCGGTGGGTGATGACCCGCGTCTTTCCACTGCCCGCGCCCGCCAGGACGAGCAGGGGGCCCTGGAGCGTCACCACGGCCTCGCGCTGAGGAGGATTGAGCTTCGAAAGGTCCATTGCGCGCGGGCCAGGGATACCCTTTGATTCGTTCGTGCGCGACTATTTCCTACGGCTGGCCATCGCATCGCTCGCGCTCGGCGTGGGCGGCGGATGCCGTGACGACGAACGCACGACATCTCCCACCCCGCGCGACGTGGTGACGACCGCCGCACCGTGCGTGTACTTCAAGGACCTGGCGCCGTTCCTGCCGGAGTCGCTGGAGGGCTTCACGGTGGGTTCCACCGCGGGCTCCACGGGGAAGTACGGCGAGGTGTCCGTGTCGGAGGCGGAGCGCACCTACACCCGGGGCGAAGGCCGCGAGGTGAAGGTGCGCATCGTGGACACCACCATGGGGTTGAAGCTGGGGGAGGCCATCCGCGAGGCGGCGCAGAAGGCGAAGGGCCGCGCGGCGAGCGACCCGACGGCGCCCATCCAGTGGAAGGAGGCCGTGGGCTTCGTGCGCTATGACGCGGACGAGGCCGTCGCGGAGGCGAACCTCCTGGTAGGCGAGCGGTTCGTGGTGGCCGTCACCAGCCGCGGCTTCCCCAGCACCGTGGAGGTGCGGCGGGTGGCGCGAGGCATCGACCTGGCCGGACTGGCCCAGCTGCAGTGATTCAAGAGTCCAAGGAGCGTTTGTGGCGGTGAAGGACAAGGGGTCGCGGACCCAGACGGCCCAGGAGCTGCTGGAGCAGGAGAAGGCGGCGCGCCTGGGCGTGTCGTCCCTGGGCAAGCGCGAGTTCATGGACCAGTTCCAGAAGCTGTCCAAGAGCTACGCGGTGGACCCGGGCAACCCCGGCTCCTACGCGTGCGAGGGCTGCCAGCGCTGCGCCAACTGCATGTTCTGCAAGGACTGCGACAGCTGCCACCAGTGCACGCACTGCACGCGGTGCGAGCTGTGCACCAACTGCTCGCACTGCGTGGAGTGCAAGAACTGCCACGCGTGCGCCTACTGCGTGCAGAGCGAGAACTGCTCCAGCAGCGCGTACGTGGTGCTGAGCAAGAACCTGCAGGACTGCAACTACTGCTTCGGCTGCGTGGGGCTGTCCAAGAAGGACTTCCACATCCTCAACGTGGGCTTTTCCCGCACCGAGTACTTCAAGGTCGTGGGCCGGCTGCGCAAGGAGCTGGGCATCCCGTAGCGGTTCCAGCCCCCTGCCCCGCCGCGCCCTGCCTTACAGGGCGCGCACGTAGAGGGCCTTGAGGTACTCCGTCTCCGTGAGGCCCGCGAGCACCGGGTGGTCCAGGCCGGCGCCCCGCCGCTCCAGGATCTGCACCGGGCGCTTCGCGTCCGCGGCGGCGTCCAGGACCATGGACTCGAAGCCCTGCCGGTCCAGCTTCCCCGAGCACGAGCACGTCACCAGCAGGCCGTCCGGCTTGAGGCAGCGCAGCGCGCGCAGGTTGAGCTCGTGGTAGGCGCGCAGCGCGGTGGCCAGGCCCTCGCGGCGCTTGGCCAGTCCGGGAGGGTCCAGGACGATGGTGTCGAAGCGGCGGCCCTCCTGGTCGAAGCGGCGCAGCACGTCGAACGCGTTGCCGTTCTCCACCTTCACGTTGGCGCGGCCGTTGGCCTCCGCGTTCGTCTGGATGCGCGCGGAGGCCTTCGCGTCCTGCTCCACCGCGAGCACCGACGTGCAGTGCTTCGCGAGCGCGAGCGCGAAGCCGCCGTGGTAGCTGAAGCAGTCCAGCGCTTCGCCACGGCCCAGCTCGCCCGCGCGCAGGTGGTTGTCCACCTGGTCCAGGAACGCGCCCGTCTTCATGTCGCCCAGCAGGTCCACTTCGAAGCGGTTGTCGCCCTCGTGGTAGGTGAAGCGCGCGGCGCCCTCGCCGTGCAGCAGGCGCACCTCGCGGGGCAGGCTCTCGAAGTCGCGGCCGGAGGCGTCGTCGCGGCACACGACGTGGCTCGCGCCCGTCCTCTCTACGAGCGCGCGCGCGAGCATCTCCTTGCGCGCGTCCATGCCCTCCGACAGCGTCTGCACCGTGAGGCCCTGGCCGTAGCGGTCCACGAAGAAGCCGGGGAGCAGGTCCGCCTCTCCGTGCACCAGGCGCAGGCCGTCCCGCCCCGGCAGAACGGCGCGACGGGCGAGCGCGGCCTCCAGGCGGCGGATGAAGAAGGCGTCATCCACCTTCTCTTCATTCGGCCCCTTGCGCGTGAGCAGCCGCAGGGCAAGCGGGGAGCGGCGGGCGTAGAGCGCCTGGCCGATGGGATTACCCTGCGGGTCCACCACGGCCACCACCGCGCCCGGGGTGTCGGTGGCGGGGGCATCGGTGAGCTCCGTGCGGTACACCCAGGGGGTACCGCGACGCAGTGTCTTGGCGCCCTTGAGGCTGACCCGGGCAGTGGGAAGGGAAGGCATGTCGGGGCTCACTCCAGGCCGCGTGCGGCCAGTTCCTCGTCGTCTTCCCCGCGCAGATGCCCGATTTCATGCAGCAGTGTCACGCGAATCTGTTCGCGCAGCTCTTCGGGGGTGCGCACCGCGCGGGCCAGGTTGCGCCGGTAGAGGGCCACCGAGCGGCAGGGCGTCTCCGAGCCGTCGCACGGCTCCTGGAGGGAGGGCCCCCGGAACAGGCCCAGGATGGTGGGCGACAGGGGCGGCTGGTTGGCGAGCAGGTCGTCCTCGGAGGGAATCTCCTCCGTGGCCACCGGCACGCCCTCCAGGTCCTGGCGCATGTCCGCGGGCAGGTCCGCCAGCGCGCGCTTCACCTGGGCCTTGAACTCGTCCGCCGACGGCAGGGGCGGCGGGGGGAAGTCCTCGGGCTCCAGCGCGCGGGCCTTCTGGAAGTGGTCGTCCGCCTTGGCCCACTGGCCCTCGCGCTCCAGGAGCAGGCCCAGGTGCTGGTGCGCGTGCGCCGCGCGGTCCTTGTCCTTCAGGAGCGACGCGAAGGCCGCCTTCGCCTCGCGGAAGCGGCACAGCTCGAAGAGGGCCAGGGCCTTCTCGTACTTCGCCTCGGCGTTGCCCGGCTCGCGGGCGAGCACGATGGCGGCGCGGTCCAGCGCCTGTTCCGCCTGTCCCAGGTCGTTGAAGGCCATGGCGGCCACCAGCGCCAGCGACGGCACCAGCTCCGGGGGCGTGGAGGGCTGGGACAGGCCTCGCTCGGCGTAGAGGGCGCCCAGTTCGTCCCGCTCGCGCGTGGAGGGCAGTTGCACCGCGTACAGGTGCGCGGCGCCCAGGAGCGCGTCCGCGTCCCCGGGGTCGATGGCCAGCGCTCGGGCGTAGGCGAGCTGCGCCTCCGGCTCGCGGTTGAGCGCGGCCAGCGCGGAGCCCCGTTCCGCGTGGGCGGCGGCGAGGTCCGGCTCCTGCGCGGCGGCCTGCGCGGCGCAGGAGAGTGCTTCCTCGTAGTGGCCGGAGTCGTAGTAGTCGCGGGCCGCGTCCAGGGGCGCACCACCCCGCGCGTCGCACACCGCCAGCGGGTGCACCTCCGCCACCGCGTCGTCCGGGCGCCTCACGGAGGCGAGGGGGCCCGCGTCCACGGGGCCTTCCGCGAGCGCGCCCGCGTCAGCCGCCACTGCGGTGGTGGCCGTGCCCGCATCCGTGCCCGCGTCGGCGTTCGCCGGAGGGGGCCGTTTGCAGGAGGCGAGCAGGAGGAGACAGACAGCGAGCAGACCGCGCCGCGACATGGGCGGGGAGGCTATGGCATCCGCCCCATGCACAGGAAGCGGGGACGTGCCTGCCCGCCTGAGGGGTCCCATCCCCTCCCCGGCTGCATTACCCTCCGGCCTCCCATGAGAGACCTCATCCTGGCATCCACCTCCAGCGCGCGACGAGTCCTGATGGACGGGCTGGGCGTGCCCTACCGCACCGAAGCCCCCAACGTGGACGAGCAAGTCCCCGAGGACATGCCCGCCGACGAGGCCGTGCGGATGCTCGCCGTGCGCAAGGCCCGCGCGGTGCAGGAGCGCCACCCGGAGTCCTGGGTGCTGGCGGCGGATCAGCTGGTGGAGGTGGGCCGCGACGTGCTGGGCAAGCCCCAGGACCGGGACGCGGCGCGCGCGCAGCTCACGCGCCTGCTGGGGAACACCCATGTCATCCACACCGCCGTGTGCCTGCTGGGGCCGGGCGGCCATCACTCGGAGACGCTGGAGGACGCGCGCCTGACGTTCTTCCCCGTCCCTCCGGAGGAGCTGGAGCGCTACCTGGACACCGGCGAGTGGGAGGGCTGCGCGGGCAGCTACCGCGTGGAGGGCCGGGGGCAGGCGCTGCTCCAGAAGCTGGAGGGCGACCGCACCAACGTGCAGGGACTGCCCATGCTATCGGTGGTACGGCTGCTCCGGCAGGCGGGCTTCGACCTCTTCGCCCGCCCCTAAGCCCCGGCGCTCAGCGCGCGCCGGACAGCTCCGCGAGAATCTCCTGGTACGCGGCGCGGGCCTTGTCGGCCTGGTCCGCCTTGAAGCTCGCCGCGGCCACCACCGGGTGGCCGCCCCCGCCGTAGCGGCCGGCGATGGCCGCCAGGTCGTGCTTGCGCGTCTCCGGCCGCCACGGGTTGGAACCCAGCGAGACCTTGGCGCGCGACGCGCCCTTCCCCACCCACAGCGTGTAGCGCGCGTCCGGATAGAGCGCGTACGCGATGAACTTGTTGAGGCTGTCCACGCCCTCGTCCACCAGGTCGAAGGAGACGACGCCGTTCTCGTAGCGGGCTTTCTCACGCACGAGGTCGATGTTGCGCTGGTGCTTGAAGAGCAGCGGCTCCAGCGGGGCGGCGATGAGCGGTGAGCGGGCGATGTCCGCCAGCGAGTCCGTCTGCATGCGCCGGATGACCTCCGGGATGAGCGTGTCGTCCTTCGTCGCCTCCAGCACCGTCATGATGCGCAGCGCGGGCTCCTCCAGCGCCACCGCCATCTGGGGGCTGGGGAACTGCGCTCCGTCGATGATCTCCGCCCAGTGCAGCAGGTCCTTCAGCGGGGACGCGTCCCAGCCGAAGCGCTCGCGCGCCACGTCCGCCAGGTACAGCGTGCAGCTCTTGCGATGCGGGTCGTGGAACTTCTTGCCGCTGGTGTCGCGCTGGAAGTGGGGCTCGTCGCCGGGCTGCTGGAAGGCGGAGGCGTGGTGGTCGAACCACCAGGTGAGCCGCGCGTCCTGGCTGTAGCGGAAGTCGACGATGACGTTCTCGTCGCCCGTGAAGACGGCCGGGTCGATGCCCTCCGCCCCCGGCTTGTGGGCGAGGCCCCGGTAGCTGAACGTCGCGTCGGCGCGCACGCGCTCCCGGTAGAAGCGGGTGAAGACCGCGGCGCTGGCCGCGCCGTCGAAACAGTTGTCGTGGAAGAGGACCTGGACTCGCATGGGCGCCCGCCCTCTACCGCGAATCCCCGCCGCGGCCCAGCCGCACCGCGGTCGCCTGCCCGCAGGGGCTGTGGCCAGGGGGTGACACCCGACCCAGCCCTGTCGTCGCACGGCCTCAGACGGTGCGCTCCATTGAACGATGCGTGGAAATCACCGCGCTGGATGAACGAAAAACTCGACAGAACGAGGAACGACCCTGAAGGGCTGAAAAAAGGAAGGCCCTTCCGCCCCTCGGAAACCCGCTACCCGCGAGGAAAACCCCTGGATTCAGGGACCTGACGGGGAGGCTGAGCCCTGGCACCTCGCCTGCATGGTGTCAGACCGACGAGGTACTCACCCGCGTATCGGCAGTAGCGGGAGGAACCATGGCGAAGCGGACCGCAGGCAAGACGAAGGGTGGCACGGTGCGGCGGCAGGGTCGGCGGGTGATGCCCGCGCTGCGTCGCACGGCGAAGCGCGCGCGGGTGGCGGCGCAGAAGGCCCAGCTCACCCTCGGCGAGGTCATCGCGGCGGCGTTCGACACCGCGGGCGGAGAGATGAGCGGCGTGCTGGAGCTCGTCACCTCCCCGCAGATGACCCGCGCGCTGGGCCGCCGCATCGTCGTCGAAGGCTGAAGCGCCCGCGTCCCGGCCCCGCGAAGCCCAGGCCGTGCTCCGCTGAAACGGAGCGCGCGGGCGCGGAGCTGTCGCGACACGGCTGTCAGCCTTTCTCCACCAGGTGCCGCGTTTCGCGTGAGCGCGGGTGGAGTCCTTCTCCCCTCCTTTTCGTCCTGGAACCTGGATCCGTTGGACTGGGTAATGGAGCCGCTCGGGGTTCATCCGGACCCTGGACTGCCCGCGTTCGTCACTTCGCGCCGGGTGTGCTGCGCGCTTCGCACCTGAAACACGAAGGCCCGTGCTCCCTCGTAAAACCGGGAACACGGGCCGGGAAACCCCGGAGCGCGGGGCTTTGGGTGCCTGGGACTAGCGGGGCTGCCAGCGCGGGCGGTAGTCGTCACCCTCGTTGGTCAGCACCGTGTACGTGTCCTTCGGGTGCTGGATGAGGGTGCCGGTGGGCTGGCCGGTGGCCGGGTCGATGGGCTGCACGTAGAGCGCTCCGCCGAAGACGTAGGCCACGAGCTGACCGTCCGGGGAGAAGGACGGCAGCGTGGCGTTGTCGGCGAGCTTCACCGGGGCGCCGTCCGCCGCGCCCGTGGTGGTGTTCACGCGCTGCAGGAAGATGACGTTGCCCGGCGTGGTCCCGCACAGCGTCGCGCCGGTGTTGCCGCACAGCGTGGCCGCGCCATTGATGTTCTGGTAGTAGGCGCGCACGTACGCCACCCAGCTGCCATCCGGCGCCCAGTTCGGGTTCGCGATGTACGAGTCCACGGTGCCGCCCGTCGCGCTATCGGAGGTCCTGTCCGCGAGCAGCGCCGGGGTACCGCCACCCGTCACCGGCAGCGAGTACAGCCGCAGCACCGGGGTGGTGTCCGTGCCGAAGGTCACCGTGAGGTTGTCCGGGTTGGCCAGGAAGAGCAGCTGCGAGGTGGTGCGGTTGTAGTGCGGCTGCTCGCCCGAGGTGGGCGAACCCGCCAGCGGAGCCGGCACGCCGCCGCCCGTGGAGACGTAGATGCCGTTGCCCGCGGCGCTGTAGGCGTAGTCCGTGCCGTTGGGCGCCAGGTCCGGGAAGGTGCCGTTGACGGTGGCCTGCGTGGGCGAGCCGCCCGTCGCCGCGATGGTGGAGATGCCCGTGCTGCCGCGCACCCAGGTGATGAGGTTGCCCGGCTCCCACTCCATGTAGCGGATGCGCGTGCTGCTGGAGGCCGTGCCCGTGGTCAGCACGGTGGGCGCGGCGGCCGTGAGCGGCACCGGGCGCACCGCGAGCTCACCCGCGGCGGCGGTGACGTCGCCCTGCACGAAGGCCACCTGGGCGCCGTCCGGGCCGAAGCGAGGGTAGGCGCTGGCGACACCGTCGGCGCTGAGCGACGTCATCCCCGGCACGTCGTATTCCGTCACCAGCGCGCGCGTGCCGCCGTCGTTGCCCGTCACGGCGATGAGGAGCGACTGGCAGGTGGCGGCCTCGCAGCGCAGGCCCGCCATGCACTCCACGGACGCGGTGCACGCGCCGCCCTTGGCCACGTTCATCCCCGCGTCGGTGCCGGCATCGACTTCCGTCCCGGCGTCCTCGGTGCCCGCGTCGACCTCCGTGCCGGCATCAACCTCCGTGCCCGCGTCGACCTCCGTGCCGGCATCAACCTCCGTGCCCGCGTCCTCTTCCGGCGGGAGCACGAGGTTCTGCAGCTCGCACTTGTCGTCCGCGTTGCAGATCCACTCCTGGCCCGCCGGCGCGGCGCCCTTGTCACGGCAGTCGAACTGATCGACGCACTCGTCGCCGCAGCCCGTCCCCAGCACCGTCAGCGCCCCGAACAACGCCCCCAACACCACTCGCTTGATCATTTCCACGCCTCCCAGGTCGCGATGCTCCAAAGTCAGGGGGCGCGTCTTAGCTTCGCGTTCACGGGTGCCGGCAGGCCTTGAAGGGCATGGCATCCGAGGCTGTCGGTGATTGAACTGGATTGAGAAGAAGGGTGCTCAATGATCGACACGCACTGCCATCTGGACGCCTCGCGCTTCGACCCGGACCGCGACAGCGTTGTCGCGCGCGCCTGGGCCGCGGGCCTGCACGGCATCCTCATTCCGGCGGTGGGCCCGGACACGTGGGAGCCATTGCTCGCGCTGCCGCGCAAGGACGCGCGCATCCAGGTGGGGCTGGGCATCCATCCCCAGTTCCTGCCGGACCTGCCAGCGGAGGATGACGGCGCGCACCTGGAGCGGTTGGACGCGCTGCTGTCGCAAGGCGGCGCGGTGGCGGTGGGCGAGTGCGGCCTGGATGGCCCGTCCCTCCCCGGCGCCCCACTGGAGCGGCAGCTGGCGGTGCTGCGCGGACACCTGGCCCTGGCGCGCAAGCACGGGCTGCCGGTGCTGATGCACTGCCACCGGCTGCACCCGGCGATGATGGAGTTCCTGAAAGCGGAGCCGTGGCCGGAGGCCGGCATCCTGATGCACAGCTACAGCGGCGGCGCGGAGCTGGCGCGCTTCTACATCCAGAAGGGCTGCCACTTCTCCTTCGCGGGCCCGGTGACCTGGGCGGAGGCGCGCAAGCCGCTGGACGCCCTGCGCGTGATTCCGGCGGACCGGCTGGTGGCGGAGACGGACTCGCCGGACCAGGCGCCCACGCCCTTCCGGGGGCAGCGGTCCGAACCCGGCTACCTGCCCCACATCCTCGCGGGCATGGCGCACGTGCTGGGAGAGCCGGTGGAGGCGCTCGCCCAGCGGACGACCGAGACTGCCCGGCGCCTGTTGGGCGACAACGCCATGGAGCGGCTGGCCAACGCGCACGTGGTGGTGTTCGGCCTGGGCGGCGTGGGCAGCTTCACCGCGGAGGGCCTGGTGCGCAGCGGCGTGGGCCGCCTCACGCTGGTGGACCACGACGACGTGTGCGTCACCAACACCAACCGCCAGTTGCACGCGACGGTGAAGTCGGTGGGCAAGTCGAAGGCGGAGCTGATGGCCCAGCGCTGCCAGGACATCAACCCGCAGGCGAAGGTGGAGGCCCTGCGCGAGTTCTACCGCGAGGAGCTGGCGGAGACGCTGCTGCCCGCGGGCCGCTACGACTTCGTGGTGGACGCCATCGACAACGTGAAGGCGAAGCTGCACCTGCTGCACCGGTGCGTGACGCTGGGCCTGCCGGTGGTCAGCTCCATGGGCGCGGCGGGACGCCTGGACCCCACGGCCATCCGCGTGGAGGACCTGAGCGAGACGCACATGGACCCGTTCGCCAAGGACATCCGCAAGCTGCTCAAGCGCAAGTACGGCGTGGAGACGGAGCGCCACACGGGCATCACCGCCGTGTACTCCATCGAGACGCGCCGGCAGCCGGTGCCGCTCAACTACGACGACGCGACCGACGGCTTCCTGTGCGTCTGCCCGCAGGACAACGAGTTCCACACCTGCGACCACCGCACGCAGATTGACGGCAGCGTGGCGTTCGTCACCTCCGCCTTCGGCATGAACGCCGCGGGCGTGGTGGTGCGCCGGCTCGCGTCCACGCGGTAGCGCGTTTCAGGCGACCCGGGGCCGGGCCTGCGCCACCGCGGGCTCCCGGCCGCACGGACGGCGGAAGACGCAGCGGGCGCAGGCGTCCAGGTTCCCCGTCTGAGGGAAGGCTTCTGAGTCCTTCGGCGTGTTGGTGGCGACGTCCTTGAGCTGCGCGCGCATCCCGTCCACGCTCCGGGCGAAGTGCTGGCGGAAGGAGTCCATGGCGGACGGATCCACCGTCACGTCGTGCTCCAGGCCCTCGTTGAGGTACACGAGCGACGCGCGCACCTTTTCCAGCGGGTAGCGGTAGCGCTGCGCGATGTAGAGCGCGTAGCCCAGCACCTGCTCGTCGTAGCCCTCGCGCGAGCGGCCCGTCTTCCAGTCCACCACCACGACGGAGCCTTCGGCGTCCACGTAGGCGAAGTCCGGGATGGCGAAGGTCTTCACCCCGTCCATGACGAAGTGGGCGAAGTCGAAGCCCGCGTCCACCTCCAGCCACTGCGCGGGCTTGAGCCCCTTGGCCACCGTGGGCCAGCGCGACTGGAAGAACCACGCGAGCGCGGAGCGCACCGTTTCGAAGTTCTGCTTCCAGGACTCGTTGGGGATGTCCTCCCCGTACTCGTGCTCTGAAAGGCCGGTGAAGGGCTTGCGGTACTTCGTCGTCCAGTAGGCCTTGGAGCGCGAGTGCCGGAAGTCGTCCTGCATCAGCTTGTGCGTGCGCGCCTCCACCTTCGCGGGGTCCACGTCACGGCCGGCGCGCCAGTCCAGCAACACGTCCTTGAGGGCCTCGTGCACGATGCTGCCCGCCCAGGTGTAGCGGTTGTGCAGCTTCTTGAGGACGTAGAGCTCGCGCACGTCCTTGGCCGCCTCCGCCTCCCAGCCGCCCCAGGAGCGGTAGTAGTAGAGGTAGTAGGCCCGGAGACACTCGGAGAACTTCTCGTGGCGGCTCTTGGACCAGGAGAAGTCGTTGGTGATGGGAGGACGGGCCATGGACGCGGGCATCCTATAGACGATCGCCCGCCCCGCCAGAAGAGGGACGGGCGGCCGGACAACCGCCCCATGCCGTCGGTAAAACCGACGGGTGCACCCGACCGTACGGGTATGGTGCCGCGCCGCCCCCGCGAAGAATCACATGAGCCCACGCAAGCGCACCGACACCGGGGCACTCCCCGCCCCCGTCTCCCCTGAACGCCACGCCGCCCTCCACGGCCCGCTGCTCTCCTGGTACGACCGGAACAAGCGCGACCTGCCCTGGCGCCGCACGCGCGACCCGTACGCCATCTGGCTCAGCGAGGTCATGCTCCAGCAGACGCAGGTGTCCACGGTCATCCCGTACTGGGAGCGTTTCCTCGCGCGCTTTCCCACGGTGAAGGCCCTGGCCTCCGCGCCCCTGGACGACGTGCTCTCCGGGTGGAAGGGGCTGGGCTACTACTCGCGCGCGCGCAACCTGCACCGGGCCGCGCAGGAGGTGGTGGAGCGCTTCGGCGGGAAGCTCCCGTCCAAGGCGGAGGAGCTGCTCTCCCTGCCCGGCTTCGGCCGCTACACCTCCGGGGCCGTGGCCTCCATCGCCTTTGGCGAGGAGGCGCCCATCGTGGACGGCAACGTGGCCCGCGTGCTGTCGCGCCTCTTCGAGGTGGAAGGCCTGCCCGGAGACCGCGACCGCGAGGCCACGCTCTGGGCGCTGGCCTCCGCGCTGGTGAAGGGCGAGCGGCCCGGAGACTTCAACCAGGCGCTGATGGAGCACGGCGCCACGGTGTGCCGGCCGGAGTCGCCGCTGTGCCTGCTGTGCCCCGTGCGCGACGGGTGCATCGCGTTCAAGAAGGGCCGCGTGGACGAGCTGCCTCCGGCCAAGGTGCGCGCCGCGCCTCGCAAGCTGTTCCTGGCGCTGGCCGTGTGGCCGCACGCGGGCACGCTCCTCTTCGCGCGTCGCGCGGACAAGGGCCTCTTCGGCGGCCTGTGGGAGCTGCCCGCCGTGGAGGTGGAGGAGGACACGTCCGAAGCAGAGGCGACGGAGCGGCTGGCGACAGCACTGGGCGCGCCGCTCACGCTGGTGGGCACGTTGGACAGCGTGCGCCGGCAGCTCACCCACCGCGACCTCACGCTGCGGCTGTTGCGCGTGACGGGCGACAAGCGCCCCACGAAGTCCTCCGCGTTCCAGGAGCTGCGCTGGTGCACGCCGCGGGAGGCGGAGGCGCTGGGCATGAGCACCGCGATGCAGCGCGCGCTCGACGCGGCGTTGGGGCACGGAGTGATGGGCGGCGATGCGGCACCCGCCGAGCCCGCGAAGAAGAAGACGGCGGGCCGCACTGCCCGGAAGGCGGCCGGGCGCTGAAGCGCCTGGTGGGCTTCAGCTCCAGGACCGCACGTCCGGGCCTATTCCGCTGATGGATTTTCCGCGCGGAATGGCCCGTTGGTCCCTCAACACTTCGCGACCTGAGGTGTCGCTCCGGCAACCCCACACGACTTGGGTCTCTTCCGTGATGCAGGAGCGCGTCCGAAGCTTCAGGCCGCCTTTTCCAGGAGGAAGCCCCATGGCCCGTCAGAACGCGCAGAAGTCGCAACCGAACCCGGCCCCCAAGGCCGCGCCGGAGCGGACCGAGGACAAGAAGCCGGCGGCCACGGCGAGCGCGCCCACGAGCAAGACCGCCGCGCTCACGCAGGAGCAGATTGCCCGCCGTGCCTACGAAATCTTCCAGGCCCGGGGCGGCACGCACGGCAACCCCGAACACGACTGGCACCAGGCTGAACGCGAGCTGCGGCTCGGCCGGCAGTAGTCAGCCGCCAGGGCCGCCCGCGAGTCAGTGCGCGGGCGGCATCCCCTGGAGGGACGGGCGCTCGGACTCCAGCGCGCGCTTCAGCCGGCGCTGGGCCTGCTTCAGCTCTTCCAGGATGCGCTCGGCGTCCATCACCGAGCGCATCGCCAGCCCGCATGCGGGCGTCAGCAGCACCGTGGACAGCGCGCGCGCGAAGCCGATGTCGTTGGGCAGCGCCGCCTTCAACGACGCCTCCACCGAGTCCGACAGCTCCTCCACCGAATACGTGGACGCCAGGTCCGTGGGGATGACGCCCAGGCTCAGCGTGGCGCCGGAGTCCAGGAAGCGCTTCAGCGCGTCCGTCTCCTCCAGCATCGCGTCCAGAGACAGCCGCACGTCCAGCGACACCAGGTCCGCCTGCGCGTCCAGCAGCACGCCCCAGTCCGTGTTGCCGCAGCAGTGGATGCCCACGAGCGCGCCCTCGCGCTGCAACGCCACCACCAGCAGCCGCAGCTCCTGCTGCGCCAAGAGGTGCTGCGGGTTCATCCGTACGTAGGCGTAGAGGCCGGGCTCGTCCAGGTAGAACAGGGGCGTGGTGCCCGTGCGCTTGAGGGCGCGCACCATGGCCAGCGCGCGCACCATCACCAGCCGGTACAGCGCCGCGTCCAGGCCCGGCACCGCCAGCACCGGCTCACCCGTCGCGGTGCGCACCACGGAGCGCACAGTGAAGGGGCCGGACAGCTGCGCCTTCGCGAACGCCAGCTTGCGGTGCTCCACCTCCCAGAGGAACGGCTTCCAAGCGCGGCACGCGTCCGCCGTGGGCTCGAAGGACTCCAGGTTCCCGGAGGCGAGCGCCGCCTCCAGCCGCTTCTCGAAGGCCTCGCGCCCCGCGTTCCACCCGTCCACGTCCACCGTGCAGACGCCGTCCTCGTCGAAGCGCAGGCCCGGCAGGCCCTCCAGCGCGGCGGGGATCATCAGCTCGGAGGGATGGCCCACCGGTAGCTGCGGCAGGAACGGGATGTCCATGGCGAGCGCGGCCTGCAGACCCAATTCCACCTGGGTGTGCGGCAGGCTGCCGATGCCCGTCGTGGCACACGCGGGCAGGAGCTGGACGGCGCGACGGATGGTGGGCGAAGGCATGGGGGGCAATCTATCCCTTCCGCGTCGCCCGGGCCCGACCTTCGGGCCCGCGACGCATCAAGTCACCGAGAAGTACGTGGCGCCCGGGTGGTGGAAGACGATGGCGGACACGCTCGCCTCGGGCTCCATCATGCAGCCGTCGGTGAGCTGCACGCCGATCTCCTCCGGCTTGAGCGCGGCGAACAGCTTCGTCTGGTCCTCCAGGCGCGGGCACGCCGGGTAGCCGAACGAGTAGCGCTTGCCGGTGTACTCCGCGCGGAAGCGCTCCAGCATCGTCATGTCCGCGCGGTCCGGGAAGCCCCACATGCTGCGCAGCTGCGTGTGCAGGAGCTCCGCGTAACCCTCCGCGGTCTCCAGCGCCAGCGCCTGCACCGCGTGCATCTTGAGGAACTCGCCCTTGGCCTTGAAGCCTTCGGACAGCTCGCGAATGCCCGAGCCCGCGGTGGTGACGAACAGCGAGAGCGCGTCCACCGGCTTGCCGTTCTCCAGCGGCTTCACGTAGTCCGCCAGGCACAGGCCGTTGTCCTTGTCCTGCCGGGGGAAGTCGAAGGACGTCACCGGCTCGCCCGTCGTGCCGTCGAAGAGCAGCACGCGGTCGCCGTCGCTGGCCGCCTTGAAGAACTGGAACACCGAGCGCGCGTGCATAGCTCCGCCGCGCAAGAGCGTCTTCAGCTCCTCCACCGCCTCCTTCAGCGCCAGCGCCTTGCGGCCCTCTTCCGTCTTGGCCAGCTCCGCTTCCGCCGGCGTGCCCAGCGCGCGCGACGACGTGCGCAGGCCCAGGTGACGGCCGTAGAGCATCACCGGGTTGATGAACTTCCAGATGTGGTCCAACGGCGTGTTGGTGAGCACGTGCCGAGCGAAGTCCGGCGCGGGCGGCACCGAGTCCAGCACCGCCACCTCCGTGCTGCGCGAGCGGCGCACCGGGGCCGCGGGCGCGGGACGGTCCTTCGCCTCCTGCGCCAGCTTCAGCCGCCGCGCGGCCAGGTCATCCCGCAGCTTCGCGTGCGCGCCCGGCTCCACGATCTGCTTCGCCAGCTCCAGGCCGTTCATCGCGTCCTGCGCGTAGGCCACGGTGCCGCCGCCGTAGGCCGGGGCGATGTTGCGGTCCACGAAGTTGCGGCTGAGCGCGGCGCCGCCCACCAGGATGGGCGTCTCCACGCCTGCGCGCTTCAGGTCCTCCGCGGTGGCCACCATCTGGTGCGCGCTCTTCACCAGCAGGCCGGACAGGCCCAGGATGTCCGGCCGGTGTTCCTTCACCGCCAGCACCAGCTGCTCGGGCGGGACCTTGATGCCCAGGTTCACCACCTGGAAGCCGTTGTTGGCGAGGATGATCTCCACCAGGTTCTTGCCGATGTCGTGCACGTCCCCCTTCACCGTCGCGAGGACAATCTTCCCGCGCGACGCCGCCTGGGTCTGGCTCATGTGCGGCTCCAGGTGGCTCACCGCCGCCTTCATGGACTCCGCGCTCTGGAGCACCTCCGCGACGATGAGCTCGTTGGCGCCGAAGAGGCGGCCCACCTCGTCCATGCCCTTCATCAACGGCCCGTTGATGATCTCCAGCGGAGGCATCTCCTTCATCGCCAGGTCCAGGTCCGCCGTCAGCCCGTCGCGCGTGCCTTCGATGATGTAGCGCTGGAGCCGCTCGAACAGCGGCAGGGTGCTCACCTGGGCGCGCGCGGGCTTGCGCTCGCGGAAGTGCGCCGCGAAGGGCGTCACCGGGTCCGCGGTCCGGTTGTAGAGGAGGTCCTCGGAGAGCTTCCGCTCCTCCGCCGGCAGCGACGGGTAGCGCTCCAGCTTCTCCGAGTTGACGAGCGCCATGTCCAGGCCCGCCTGCACGCAGTGGTACAGGAACACGGAGTTCAACACCTCGCGGCCCGCGGTGGGCAGACCGAAGGACACGTTGCTGATGCCCAGCACCGTGCGGCACTGCGGGAAGCGCTGTTTGATGAGGCGCACGCCCTCAATCGTCTCCACGCCGCTGCCGGTGTACTGCGCGTCACCGGAGGCGCAGGGGAACACCAGCGGGTCGAAGTACAGGTCCTCCGGGCGCATGCCGTACTTCTGGGTGAGCAGTTCGAAGCTGCGCTCGGCCACGGCGAGCTTGCGGTCGCGCGTGACGGCCATGCCCACCTCGTCGATGCAGCCCACCACCAGCGCCGCGCCGAAGGCCTTCGCCAGGGGGACGACCTTCTCGAAGCGCTCCTCGCCGTCCTCCAGGTTGACGGAGTTGATGATGGCCTTGCCCTGGCAGTACGTGAGCGCCATGGCGATGACCTTCTCGTCCGTCGAGTCGATCATCAGCGGCACGCGCACCTTCTTGACCACCACCTCCAGGAAGTGGCGCATGTCCTCCAGCTCATCCCGGTCCGGGTTCGCCAGGCAGATGTCGATGACCTGCGCCGCTCGCCGCACCTGGGCGCGAGCAATCTCCGACGCGTCGTCGAACGCACCCGCGACGATGAGTTCCTTGAACTTCTTGCTGCCGATGACGTTGGTGCGCTCGCCCACGATGATGGGGCGCTGCTCGTCCGTCACCTCCAGGTAGTCCACGCCGGACAGCGACGAGCGCGGCTTGGGCACTTCCGTGCGCGGCTTCAGGCCCTTCACCGCGGCGGCGAGCGCCTCGATGTGGCCCGCGTGCGTGCCGCAACAGCCGCCCACCACGTTGATCCAACCGCTGTCACAGAAGCGCCGGAGCGACCGTGCAATCATCTCCGGCGATTCCAGATACTGGCCGTTCTCGTCCGGCAGGCCCGCGTTGGGCACGCACGACACCGGGAACGGGCTCATGGAGGACAGCGAGCGGATGTGGTCCGTCATGAAGTCCGGACCCGTGGCGCAGTTGAGCCCCAGGTACAGCAGCTCCGTGTGCTCCAACGACGTGGCCAGGCTCTCCACGGACTGGCCCGCGAGCATCGTGCCCATCGGCTCGATGGTGCCGGACACCGCCACCGGCACCGCCCAGCCCAGCTTCTTGAACGCCCGGTCGATTCCCAGCAACGCCGCCTTCACGTTGCGCGTGTCCTGCGCCGTCTCCACCAGGAGGTAGTCGGAGCCACCCACCGCGAGCCCTTCGGCCTGCACGGCGAAGTTGTCCACCAGCTCCTCGAAGGTGATGCCGCCCGTGACGCTGATGGCCTTGGTGGTGGGGCCGATGGAGCCCGCCACCCAGCGCATCCGCCCGTCCTTCGCCTCCGCGGCCTTGGCGGCGTTGAGCGCCAGGCGGGACGCGGCGATGTTGATCTCCATCGCCTTGTGGCCCAGCTCGAACTCCGCCAGCACCACCGGGGTGCCGCCGAAGCTGTCCGTCTCCGTCACGTCCGCGCCCGCGGCGAAGTACTTCGCGTGAATGCCTTCGATGACGTCCGGGCGGGTGAGGACCAGGTGCTCGTTGCAGCCCTCGTACTCCGCGCCGCCGAAGTCCGCCGCCACCAGCGTGTGCCCCTGCAGGAGCGTGCCCATGGCGCCGTCCAGCACGAGGATGCGCTCGCGCATCGCGGCCTTGAGCGCTTCCACGCGCTGGCCGTGCTCCCCGGGAGGAAGCGGCAGGGGATGGGCGATGTGGCTCGTCATGACGGTTTGACTCCGGTCAGCAGGAAGACGCGGAAGGGACTGGCCCCGTCGCGCGCGTGCGTCTCGCGGGTGAACGACGTGAAGCCGGCCTCGCGAAGGGCCGCTTCCAGGACTTCGGGCGAAAAGCCCAGGTGCCGGTGACCCAACCGCTCCAGCACCCACTTCTCTTCGTGCGGCATCAGCTCCAGCACCACCAGCCGGCCGCCCGGCTTGAGCAGCCGCGCGGCCTCCGCCACCACCGCCGCGGGCGACTCCACGTGGTGCAGGCTCTGCGAAATCACCACCAGGTCCATGCGCCCACCGGCCAGGGACAGCCGGTGCAGGTCCTCGCGCAGGAACGTGATGTTCTTCAGTTCGTCACGGAGGGCCAGAGTTCGAGCCTGGGACAGCGCGTCCTCACTCTGGTCGATGGCCCACACGTGCCGCGCCCACCGCGCCATGGCCCGGCTGAACACGCCCGTGCCACAGCCGAAGTCCGCCACGTCCAGCGGCGGCAACAGCGACGCCAGCGCCCCCGCCCAGAGGAACCACGACTGGCCGGGCTCCAACAGCCGCTCGTTGAGCGCCTGCCGGTCCTCCCGCGCGCGCAGCAGGTCGTTGAGCCGCGCGGAATCTCCCGCCGCGTCCTCCGCCTCGCGCGCCAGCCGGACGAGCGGCCAGCGCGAGTCATCCGACTCCAGCGCCAGCGAGTAGTAGGTGAAGCCCGCCTGCCGCTCCTCGCGGATGAGCCCCAGCCCCTTCAGCTTCGACAGGTGGTGCGACACCGAGGACTGGGCCACCCCCACCAGCGACACGAGCTCCGTCACGTTCAGCGGCGCCTGCGCCACCAACCGCAGGATGCGCAGCCGCGTCGTGTCCCCCAGGACACGGAAGGATTGAGAGAGGACGTCCATATCGAGCCATCAACATATATCGATTCAGGCCCCCAACCACAATGGCCCCGCCAACGCATTGCGTTGCCTTGAGGCACACCCATCCCGTAAAAATCCGGAATGGCTCCCTCTTCCACGCTGCACTCCCTGCTCGAAGGCAAGCGGTTCGGGCTGGTCCTCTCCGCGGGCTACTTCGGCTTCTATGGCCACGCGGGCTTCCTGAAGGGGCTGCACGCCTCCGGACTGAAGCCGCACGCCTACGCGGGCACGTCCTCGGGCGGGATGGTGGCGGCGTACGCGGCGGCGGGCATGCCCATGGCGGCGCTGGAGGAGCTGGTGCTGCGCCAGACGCGGGCCAACTTCTGGGACCCGGACCCCATTGGCGCGGTGATGAACGTGGCGTCCCGGGGACACGGCTTCACGGGACTGCTCAAGGGCGAGCGCTTCCGGCGCCTGCTGGAGGACACGCTGCCGGTGTCCACCTTCGAGGACCTGCCGCACCCGCTGCTGCTCACCGCGGCCAACCTCACCCACGGCTCGCACCAGGTGTTCACCACCGGGGAGCTGGCCCCGCGCGTCCACGCCACCTGCGCGTACCCGGGCCTCTTCCGCGCGGTGCCGCTGGACGGCCAGCTGTTCTGGGACGGCGGGCTCGTGGACAAGGCGCCGGCGCTGTCGCTGCAGGAGAGCAGCATCGGCAAGGACCTGGACGCCATCCTCGTGCACTTCCTGCCCAGCCGGACGGGCAAGGTGGTGGGCGGGCCAATGGCCTATCCGCAGGGCCTGGCCGCCGGCTCCGCCGCGCTCCGGCGAGACCACTTCCGCCTCCAGCTCACCGTCCTCCAGACGCGCAACGTGCCCGTCTATGTCGTCGTCTCCAACCTGCCGCCGGTGACCCCCGCCACGCTGGAGCGCGGCTTCGACGCCCTGGATCAGGCCCGGCTGTCCGCGGAGCGCGCCCTGGCCCGGCCCCCAGTTCCGTTCGAGGGAACCACCTGAACACCTCCGCACGCACGCCCGGTTCAATGAGGGCCGAATAAACCACCAGGATAGAAATAACTGAATAGCCTGATTTGAATGACAGACCGGCGTGGCATGGTGGGGATGCTGTCCATCCCGGAGGAAGTCCATGCTGAAGTCGACGCTGTCCCTGCGCCCCCTGCGTGGCGCGGTCATGGCTGTGTCCCTGCTGGCGTTGGCCCCCGCTGCTGGCGCCGCCCCCTCGCTGGCGCCGCGCGCGCTCATGGCGAAGCCCACGGGGCGGGAGCTGCCCGCGGGCACGTTCGTGGAGCGGCTGGTGGTGAAGTTCCACGAGGGCAGCCACGTGCGCCTGCGCGACAACGCGCTGCGCGCCCTGTCCTCCGAGCGCAGCGCGGGCGAGCGTGAGCTGCTGTCCGGCCTGCGCCTGGACTCCGCGCGCGTGGACGCGGACCTGGCGGAGGTGGTGGCGCTGCTGGAGCGCGCGCCGCGCATCGGTGTGCTGGAGCGGGTGTTCCAGGCGGAAGAGGCCGCGCTGGACGCGAGCAAGCTGTCCGGTGAGAAGTCGAGCGGCGAGCAGCTGGCGGACCTGAACCTGTACTTCGAAGTACCGCTGCTGCCCGGCACCACCGCGGACACCGTGGCGGACCTGGTGGCGGCGCTCAACCGCGTGGGCAGCGTGGAGACGGCCTACGCCGCGCCGCCCCCGGAGCCGGCGATGGTGAACTTCGCCATGGAGGCGGGGCTGCGCTCGCTGCTGTCCGCGGCGGACCTGCCGCCCACCACGCCGCTGTACCAGGCCAACCAGGGCTATCTCAACGCGGCGCCCTCCGGCATCAACGCGACCTACGCGTGGACGCAGACGGGCGGCCGGGGCACCAACGTGAAGATCGTGGACATCGAGGGTGGCTGGCGCACCTCGCACGAGGACTTCCCCGCGTTCTTCCGCATTGGCGGCACGCAGTACAACGACCTGGGCTGGCGCAACCACGGCACCGCGGTGCTGGGTGAAATCGTCGGCGCGAACAACGGCTACGGTGTGACGGGCATCGCCAGCGCGGCGTCGCCGGGCGTGGAGGCCATTGGCGCGCAGAGCAGCGCGAGCGCCATCACCAACGCGGCGGCGGCGGTGGGCAGGGGCGGCGTCATCCTGATTGAACTGCACGCGGGCGGCCCCGCGGACGGAACGGCCTGCACGTGCAACACGTCCCAGTGCAACTACATCGCGATGGAGTACTGGCAGGACAACTACGACGCCATCCGCACCGCCACCGCCAACGGCGTCGTCGTGGTGGAGGCGGCGGGCAACGGCAGCGCGAACCTGGACGCGGCGGCGTACGGCGGCCGGTTCAACCCGGCCACGCGTGACTCGGGCGCCATCCTGGTGGGCGCCAGCACCGCCACCACGCGCGTGCCCATGTGCTGGACCAACTTCGGCCAGCGCGTGAACGTGCACGCCTGGGGTGAGCAGGTCGTCACCACCGGCTACGGCGACCGCTTCGGCAGCGCCTACGGCGAGGACCAGTACTACACGTCCACCTTCAGCGGCACCTCCAGCGCGTCGCCCATCGTCGTGGGCGCCGCGGTCAGCGCGCAGGGCGTGGCGAAGGCCAACGGCCGGCTGCTGACGTCCGCGCAGATGCGCGGCCTGTTCGTCAACAACGGCACGGCGCAGGCCAACGACACCCGGAAGATTGGCCCGCTGCCGGACCTGCAGAAGGCCCTGCCCAAGGTCATCTCCGGCAACTTCTAGAGCTGACAAAGGCCGCCGACCTCCACGTGCGGCCACGCGGCCCTCCGTGCCCTTCGGGGTGCGGGGGGCCGTTGTCTTCTCCAGCCGTCAGCGCCCGCTGTAGCGGCGGTGGTCCACCATCAGGCAGCGATCCTGCACCACGCGGATGCCAGCGGCGGCCAGCTTCTTCGCCGCGGCGTCGTTGCGGATGCCGGACTGGAACCACACCGCCTTGGGCTTCTTCGCGATGATGTCGTCCACGTGCTGGTCGATGTCGCCGGGCCTGCGGAACACGTCCACCAGGTCGATGTCGCCCGGGATGTCCACCAGCCTCCGGTACACCGGCTTGCCCAGAATCACCTTCGCGTCCGGGTAGTAGACGGGCACCGGCACCACGTCCACGCCCGCCTTCGCCAGGTACTCCGGCACGTAGTACGCGGGCTGGGCGGAGTGGTCCTCCGTCTTGATGCCCAGCACCGCCACGCGCATGGATTCCTGCACCACGCGCTTCACACCCGCGTCATCCTCGATGAGGTACTCGTCGTGGCTCATGGCCCTTCCTCCTGGAGCTGTTCCGCCTGGGACTCGGTGGTGAGCGTCAGCGTGCCGCCCGCCCCCACCGCCTTCACCTTCAGCAGGCGGCGCACCGGGATGAACCGGGCCCACGTCACCACCTGCTCGCCTTCACACGTCACGCCCTTCGAAAGCTCGGGCGAACCGGCCTCCGCCCACGCGGCCTTCAGCTCCGCCGGGGCGTTGGGAGGCAGCGCGTCCAGGCACTTCAGCGTCAGCACCACCGCGTCGCCGAACGTCGTGAGCCGGGTGCCCTCCACCGTGCGCTCCAGCAGGAAGGCGCGCTCCTCGCCATTCACGTCCACGGAGTCCACCGCCCAGGTGCGCTGCCCCTCCACCAGGTTGCGTTGGAGCAGCCCCGCGTACTTCGCCTCCCACTCGCGGCGCGTGCGGATCTCCAGCGCCTCCGGGTTGAAGAAGCGCTCCACCTCCGGCACGCCGGTGCCTTCGGGCGCCACCTGCCGCAGCGCCTCCTGCGCGGCCTCCGGGCCCACCAGCTTCACGAAGGTGCCGTCCGCCGCCAGCTGCATGCGCAGCGTGAAGCGCTCCAGCACGGCGCCGGACACGGACGGCACGTCGTGCCCGTCATGCACCTGTCGCGGGGTGCGCATGGATTGGGCCACGCGCCAGCCGCCGTCGGAGGGGGTGAAGCGCGTCTCGGTGGTGAAGGCCGCCTCGTCGCGCACTTCCCGCTGGCCCTCGCGCTGGAGGGTGCGGGTGGCGCGCACGGATTCGGTGAGGAGGCGATCCACGGGCGGCTTGAAGTCCAGACGCACCGGCGGCGGCAGCCCCGGCGCGGGGTTGAGCGGCGGATACCGGGACGTGCACCCGGCAGCCAGCGACAGCAGCAGACAGCTCCACAAGAGGCCCGTACGCATGCGCTCGCGAACGCTGGCAGAAAGCCAGGGCGCCCGCGAGCGTCTTGCAACGTCCTTGTGTGGAGTGTCAGCGCGTGGGCGACACTAGGGGTGGCGCGTCTCGCCCTCGGAGGCCCCCTCGATGCGGTCGCGCCCGATGTTGCGCCGGTCGCGGTCCACGCCATCGTCATCCTTGAGGCCGTTCATCGCGAAGCGGCGCTCGGCCTCCGCCAGGTCGCGCAGCACGTGGTCGCGCAACATGTACTCCTCCTGCGGCAGGGACTTGAGGATGTTGATGATGTCGACCGGGGCCTCGCTGTCCGCGGCAGCCTCGACGAGTTCCTCGCGCGTCGCCGGGTACTCCACCCCATCCAGATGCGGGGTGATGGAGCGCGCGGGATCCTCAGCCTTTCCGTAAGCCATCGTGCCTTCCACCTTTCTTGCGCCCGGAGCGTCCAGTGCCCGGACGGCCATTCATGCCTCAACGTGGGGATGACGCCCGCCCAGGGCCACCCTGCCGCCCGGCACCTCCTACGACGCCAGGCAAGCGGGGGACCGGCCGTCTTGCTCGCGTCCGCTTCGGAGTAGAGTCCCCCCGCGCCAACGCCCGACGGAGTGTCCTCCCTGATGTCCGCAGCCTCCCTGCTCGCCGCCTGGCTCACGCTCGCCAGCCCCCCCGCCGAACCGACGTCCCCTGCCCCCGCCACGGTCGCCACCACGGCTCCGCGCGACGTCTACGCGCTGGACGACGCCGCCTTCGTGGCCCAGGCCCGCCGAGACCTGGAGACGCTGCGCCAGGGAACCGAGGGGCTCCGCCGGCTCAAGGAGGAGGCCTTCCGCTCCAAGGCGCTGTACCAGCGCGGCAAGGACGTGCCCTACACCCCGGACGAGAAGCAGCTCCTGGTGTCCACCTGGGCCGCCTTCTTCGACTGCTTCATCTCCACGGAGGTGGTGCGCCAGCGCTACTGGGACTTCCTCAAGGTGCCCGCCTTCACCCAGCCGAAGAAGCACGCCTGGGGCTTCCTCCTCACCCACGCCGCGCTCGCGTCGGAGCTGGCGCAGGGGATGGCCTTCGCGGACCTCACCGGAGGCCAGGCGCAGCTGGAGGTGCTGCTGAATGAGCCCGGCCCCGAGTACGGCCTGCCCCCGCGCGCCTTCAGCCGCTTCAAGGAGAAGGTCGTCCACGTGGGCACCAGCACGCAGCTCTTCACGGGCGACGGCTACCGCGCCACGCTGCACCCGGTGCTGGCGAAGGCCGGCGTGCTGAACGAGCCCGGCGTCCCCGCGCTCTTCCAGACCATGCGGCAGGACAGCAAGGCGGCCCGCTCGCGCCTCTTGAAGCGCGGCCCGGTGCTCTTCGCCAAGGCCGCCGCGGACCTCACCCAGGACACCACCGCCCGCGCGGTGTTCCCGGTGCAGAAGACCGTGGCCGAGTGGATGGGCGACACGCGCGTGCACCGCTCCGGCAAGCCGCTCATCTCCCGGGAGCAGGTGCTGTCGCTGCTGCCGCGCATGGCCCCGGGCGACGTGATGGTCGCGCGGCAGAACTGGTTCCTGTCCAACATCGGGCTGCCGGGCTTCTGGCCGCACGCGGAGCTGTACGTGGGCACGCCGCAGGAGCTCTCCCAGACCTTCGACGCGGATCCAGAGGTGAAGACCTGGGTGGCCACCCTGCCCGGCCGCCCGGAGACGTTCACCGCCCACCTGGCGAAGGCATTCCCCGCGAAGTGGGCCGAGTACACCGGCAAGGACGCGCACGGAGACCCGTTGCGCATCATCGAGTCCATCAGCGAGGGCGTGAGCTTCACCGGCGTGGAGCACGGCATGCACGTGGACTACCTGGGCGTGCTGCGGCCCCGGCTGTCCCAGGTGGACAAGGCCCGCGCCATCCTGCGCGCCTTCACCTTCCAGGGCCGGCCGTACGACTTCAACTTCGACTTCTTCTCCGACCAGTCGCTGGTGTGCACGGAGCTGGTGTGGAAGTCCTACGCCCCGTCGAAGGACATGAAGGGCCTGGACATCCCCCTGGTGAGCGTGGCGGGTCGCAGGACGCTGCCGGCGAACGAAATCGTGCGCGTGTTCGACGCCGAGTACGGCCAGCCCAACCGGCAGTTCGACTTCGTCGCCTTCCTGGACGGGCGAGAGGGCCCGGGGGACGCCGTCGAAGCGAACGCCGAGTCCTTCCGTTACACCTACCGGCGGATGAAGTGGGACATCGCCCAAGAGTGAGGCTAGAGGCACACACACCATGACGGAAGAGACGGCGAACGAGTTGCTGGCCCTGGCCTCCCCCCTCTACGAGCGGATGATTGCCCAGCAACAGGCGAAGGTGCTCAAGCTGGCGCGCGAGGCGGTGCCCAACATCGGGCCGGAGGAGCTGCGCAACCCGCACGACTTCCCGGAGCTGAAGGAGCACCCGACCTTCGAGTTCGAGGACGGCATCCTGGCGGGACTGATTTCAGCCCAAATGGCCCTGCGTGCGGAAATCAAGGGCCGGCTGCCCGCGGCACCACCGGGCGCCTGATGCTCGGCTGCCTGCTTTTGCCGTGAGGAGCATCCGTGGGTTACTGGTGCGCACCGTGAGCTTTTCCTCTGGTTTCGGCCCTCCGCTGGCGCGTGAGCGGTTGGTGTCTTCCCTGGCCGCGGAACCCCCGCGGCTGGACCTGGCGGCCCTCGCCATCGCGACGTTGGGCCATGAGGACCTGGATGCTCCGGCGTGTCTCAGGACGCTGGATGCGCTCGCCGCGCGGGTGCAGGTGGAGACGGAGCGCCTGCGCGAGAAGGGCGAGGCCCTGGCCCCCCTGCGCGCCCTGCGCCACGTGCTCGCGGACATCGAAGGCTTCCGGGGCAACGAGGACGACTACCACTCCCCGGACAACAGCTTCCTGGACCGTGTCCTGGAGCGGAAGGTGGGGCTGCCGATAACCCTGTCCGTGCTCTACCTGGAGGTGGCGCGTCGCGCGGGCATCTCGCTGTACGGCGTCCCCTTCCCCGGCCACTTCCTGGTGGCGTGCGACGCGGGCGACCACAAGCTGGTGATGGACCCCTTCCACCACGGCGACATCCTCACGGAGCACGGCTGCGAGGAGCTGCTCAAGCGCGTGGCGCCGCAGCTCAAGTTCGACCGGGCGATGCTCGCGCCCGCGCCGGTGGAGCTCATCGCGTACCGCATGCTGTCCAACCTGCGCCGCGTGTACCTGGGGCGTGACGACAGCCAGCAGGGGCTGGCGGTGGTGGACCTGCTGCTGCTGTTGGCTCCGGACCACCCGGGCGAACTGCGCACCCGAGCGTCGCTGCTCACCACGCTGGGCGCCTTCCGCGCGGCGCTCAAGGACGTGGAGCGCTGCCTGGAGCTGTCCCCGGACGCGCCGGACCGCGAGCGCCTGGAGCTGTCCGCCCGGGAGCTGCGCGAGCGCGCCGAGTTGCTCAACTGAGAGAGGAAATCCGTCGCATGTCGTCCACGCCCGAGTCGCCCAAGTCCCAAGTGAAGCCCTGGCCGCGTCTGCGCCGGGGGCTGGAGCACGACTTCACGGTGGTGAAGGTGCGCGAGGACGTGGTGATGGATCCGCGCACGAACCGGGAGCACCCCCGCGTGCACATGGAGTGCGCGGACTGGGTGACCGTCGTCGCGGTGACGAAGCAGGATGAGCTGGTGATGGTGCGCCAGTTCCGCTGCGGCATCGAAGCGGCGACGCTGGAGGCGCCCGGCGGCGTCATCGACCCGGGCGAGGACCCGGCCACGGCCGCCGCGCGCGAGCTGGAAGAGGAGACGGGCTACCGCGCTGGCAGACTGGAGCCGCTGGGCGTCGTGCACCCCAACCCGGCCTTCCAGACCAACCGCTGCCACACGTACCTGGCGCTGGACTGCGAGCGCGTGAGCGATGGGGACCTGGATGACGGCGAGGACATCGCCGTGGAGCTGTACCCGCGCGCGGACCTGCCCCGGCTCATCCTGGAAGGCCACATCACGCACTCGCTGGCGGTGGTGGCCTTCTTCCTGGAGCGGCTGCGCGCGGAAGCGAAGCGCTAGCCCGGCTCGCGCTCCCAGGTGCCGGAGCGTCCGCCGGACTTGTGGTCCAGCTGCACCGCTTCGATGACCATGCCGCGGTCCACGCTCTTGCACATGTCATAGACGGTGAGCGCCGCCGCGCACGCGGCCGTGAGCGCCTCCATCTCCACGCCCGTGCGGTCCACCGTCTTCACCCGCACGCGGACCTCCAGCCCTTCGTCCACGGGCGTGAGCGTCACGTCCACGCCCGCGAGCGCGATGGGATGGCACAGGGGCACGAAGTCCGGGGTGCGCTTGGCGGCCATGATGCCGGCGAGCCTCGCCGCCGCGAGCACGTCCCCCTTCTCCACCTGCCCCGCGAGGATGCGCTCACGCGTCGCGGGCAGCATGCGCAGGCGCGCGGTGGCCACCGCCACGCGGTCCGTCTTCGGCTTGTCGCCGACGTCCACCATCTTCACCGGCCGGCCCCCTTCGCCACCGCGGCGAGCAGGTCGTCCGCCACGTCGTCCGGGTCTTCCAACCCCACGGACACGCGGATGAGGCTGTCGCGGATGCCCGCCTGGGCGCGTTCCTCGGGAGTCATCCGGCGCGCGCTGGCGCTGGCCGCGTGCATCACCAGCGTGCCCACGTCGCCCAGCGAAGGACCGGGCTTCGCCACGCGAAGCGCCTCCAGGAACCGGTCCCCTTCCTTCTGTCCCGCGCCCTTGATTTCGAACGCCACCATGGGCCCGAAGCCACCCTCCAGCACCCGCGCCGCCACCGCGTGGTCCGGATGGGACGCCAGGCCCGGGTAGATGACCCGCTCCAGCAGCGGCGAGTCCGAAAGCCGCTTCGCCACGTGGGCGGCGTGCTCGTTGTGGGCCTTCATGCGGACGGGCAGCGTGCGCAGGCCGCGCAGCGTGAGCCACGCCTCGAAGGGGCCCAACACGTCACCGGAAAGGATGCGCGCCGACCGCAGCGGGTCGATGCGAGCCTTGGAACCACTCACCGTGCCGCCCAGCGCATCGCTGTGGCCGTTGAGCCACTTGCTGGTGGACTGCACCGCGTAGTCCGCGCCCAGCTCCAGCGAGCGCTGGCCGAAGGGCGACGGGAACGTCGCGTCCACCGCGAACACCGCGCCCGCGTCCTTGCAGGCCTGCGCGAGCGCGCGGATGTCCGGCACGCGCAGGAGCGGGTTGGAGATGCTCTCCGCCAGCACCAGGCGCGGGCGCCACTCGCGGATGCGCGCGGGCGCTTCCGGAGACGTCTGGTCGAGCGGGCGCAGCTCCACGCCCCAGCGGGCGCACAGGTTCTTGTAGAGCGCCCGCGTGACGCCGTAGCCGTCCGTGGGCATCACCAGCACGTCGCCGGCCTTCCACGGCTGCGCGTCGAACAGCGAGCGCAGCGCGGCCATGCCACTGGCGTAGGCGACGCAGTCCTCCGCGCCTTCCAATGCCGCCACCGCCTCCTCCAGCAGCGCCGCGTTGGGCGCGCTGATGCGGGCGTAGGCGTAGTCCTTTCCGTCCAGCGCGTCGGACAGGTCGTCGCTGCTGTCGAACCAGTTCACCGCCGCCGGGAAGATGGGCGGCATGACGGGCACGGCCTTGCTCCCGGTGAGCCGGGAGCCCGCGTGCACCGCCACCGTTTTCTGTTTCGTGCTCATGCGCGTGTCGTCTCGCTCAGGACGGAAAGGAGGAGGGCTACTCGCCGTGCTCGATGAGCCAGCGCTCCGCGTCGATGGCTGCCATGCAGCCCGTGCCCGCCGCGGTGATGGCCTGGCGGTAGTAGCTGTCCTGCACGTCGCCGCAGGCGAAGACGCCCTCGATGTTGGTGCGCGTGCTGCCCGGAATCGTCTTCAGGTAGCCGCCCTGGTGCGTCTCCAGGATGCCCTGGAACAGCTCCGTGTTCGGCGTGTGCCCGATAGCGACGAACAGACCGTGCGCGTTGACGAGCTTGCTGTCGCCCGTCTTGAGGTTGCGCACGACGGCGCCCGTCATCCCCTTGCCGTCGCCCACCACCTCTTCCACGGCGGAGTCCCACATGAAGGAGATCTTCGGATTGTTGAGCGCGCGCTCCTGCATCACCTTGGACGCGCGCAGCGAGTCGCGGCGGTGGATGAGCGTGACGTGGTTGACGATCTTCGCCAGGTATGTGGCCTCTTCCATGGCCGTGTCGCCGCCGCCCACCACCAGCACGTCCTGCTTCTTGAAGAAGGCGCCGTCACAGGTGGCGCACGCGGACACGCCGCGGTTCTTGTAGGTGTCCTCGCCCTTGACGTTCAGCCACTTGGCCGTGGCGCCCGTGGAGATGATGACCGTCTCCGAGCGCACCTGGATGCCGCTCTCGCTCTCCAGCAGGAAGGGCCGCTTGGAGAAGTCCACCTTGGTGACGTTCTCCATGTGGATGACGGTGCCAAAGCGCTCCGCCTGCTTCTGGAAGCGCTCCATCAGCTCCGGACCGGTGATGGCCTCCGGGAAGCCGGGGTAGTTCTCCACGTCGGTGGTGACCATCAGCTGGCCGCCCGGGACGCGCTGCGGGTGCTCCAGGGTGGGGCCGCCGGCGAACACCACGGGCTCCAGGTTGGCGCGCGCCGCGTAGATGGCGGCGGTGTAGCCCGCCGGTCCCGAGCCGATGATGGTGACCTTCTGGATCTTGTCCTGCGACACGGCGCCTCCTGCGCTCATACGTTGACGGGCCCGGACGGTAACAGACGCCGCCTTCCTGGCCATGATACGAACCTGGACCCCATGGATGCCGCTGTCCTCAAGAAGGTTGCGCTCTTCGAGGGATTGACCCAGGGCCAGCTCGCCAAGGTCGCCCGGATTGCCCAGTCCCGGACCCACACGGCCGGAGACTTCCTATTCCGCGAAGGTGACACCGGCCAGGACATGTTCATCCTCGCCGACGGCAAGGTGCGCATTTCCAAATCCGTGCCGGGCATCGGGGAAGAGGCGCTGGCCATCCTCGAACCCGGTCAGTATTTCGGGGAGATGGCGGTCATCGAGGATTCGCCCCGCTCCGCGGACGCCATTGCCCACACCTCCTGCACGGTGTGGGTCATCGAGCGCGCGAAGCTGGACCAGCTGATGTTCACGGACAAGGACCTGGCCTACGTCCTTCTCTGGACGCTCGTCCGCACGCTGAGCGAGCGGCTCCGCGAGACGAACGACAAGATCAAGGGCTTCTTCGCCATCTCCCGCTTCTAGCCAGCGGCCCCAGCGCTTCTCGGCTCCTCGCACGCCAGGAGTGCGAGTGGAGCATCGCTGTCCGTCCCGCCACCGGGCCTCTTCACGCGCCGCTGGACGGGCCCTGCCCTGGCGTCCCGGAGTGGCCCCTGAAGGGCACAGGCCTTGCTCAAGCCCGCCGTCGCGTGGACGGAGGCGGGATGGAACAGGGTGGAGAGGCGTGGGTGGAGTCGGGCGAAGGGGAAGCCACGGGTGGCAGGTCGGTGAGGGCGCGAGGCGCGGGCCTGGGGGATGCGCGCGAGCGACTCTTCCGGCTGGGCGCGGAGGCCCTCACCGACCTGGAGTTGTTGGGACTCCTGTGGGCGGAGGGGCTGGGGGACGCGGCGGACGGCGTGGCGAGGGACGGGCTCAAGGCGCTGGTGCAGGAGGATCCGCGCGTCTTGTGCTCACGGCGGGGCGTGGGGCCGGCCCGCACGTCCCGGCTGCTGGCGGCGCTGGAATTGGGACGGCGCGCTCAGCGCTCTCCGGAGAAACGGCCCCGGCTGCGAAATCCGAAGGAGGTGCACGCGTACCTGGCGCCCACGCTGGGCGCGCTCCGGCGCGAGGTGTTCCACGTGCTGTGCTTCAACCCGCGCAACGTGCTGGTGCACGACGCCCGGGTGGCGGAAGGGACGCTGAGCGCGTGCCCGGTGGACCCGCGGGAGGTGTTCGCGGCGGTGCTCTCCTCGCGGTCCACGGCCATCGTGTTCGCGCACAACCACCCTTCCGGAGACCCGGAGCCCAGCGTCCAGGACGTGGGGCTCACGGAGCACCTGGCGCGGGCGGCCGGCATCTTGGGAGTGAAGCTGTTGGACCACGTCGTCGTGGGGGACGGCGCGTTCGTGTCCATGCTGGAGCGGGGCATCCTGCCGGACAGCGAGCGGGAGGGGCGGCGCAAGTGCGTCACGGGCGGGGGC
>NZ_RAWF01000727.1:0-406 GCF_003612075.1 Corallococcus sp. CA041A | reverse complement strand
GTGGTTGACTGGTCATCCAATGGAGAATTGCCTGACCTAGTCAACTTTGCGGGGGAAATTCTAAGCAACCTAGATAAGGTTCCAGAATTTCTCCCTAAGAAACAGTAATCAATAAATTGATAACTGGGATAGAGGTACACCTGAGCTAAAGCTCAAGATAAAGACGCAGTAATCAATAAATTGATAACTGGGATAGAGGTACACCTGAGCTAAAGCTCATGCATAAGAAACACTAATCAATAAATTGATAAGTGTTTCTAAAATTTCTACTTGTTTTTTAGAATTTAAAATGGGAAAATATAGTAGTCTATGTATAGGCATTTTTAAAGGAGGTGAATCGACGTGGAAAATTTCGATAAAGTAAAAGATATCATCGTTGACCGTTTAGGTGTAGACGCTGATAAAG
>NZ_RAWF01000726.1:0-406 GCF_003612075.1 Corallococcus sp. CA041A | reverse complement strand
GTCACCACCACACGCGAAAGAAGTGACACAAAATGTCGAACTACAACACCGATGATTTTCAGTATAGCCTTGATATTTCCGAGCCTGCCTCTGATGGTTACCACACGTATCGGACAATTGCCGTTCGTGATAATGTGACGAATAACATTGTTGAAATGATTGACCTCTACTTCATTGCCGGTAGTGATGGTAATACGTTCTTTGATAACTTTGAAGACATGATGAATGGCTTTAACTATAAAGTTCACCTTATTGACGGCAGTTACTATGCAGATTACACCGGGGTGTGAAATAATGATGGGAAAGTTTCTTTTTAGTCTTGCACCTTTGGTGTGTGTTTGCGCGTGCACTACCGGCCCGGTAAATGCGTCCGGTAGTGCTGTGGCGTCTAGCGTGGCGTCCAGGG
>NZ_RAWF01000725.1:0-408 GCF_003612075.1 Corallococcus sp. CA041A | reverse complement strand
TCACAATTCTGCGCATGCCTTTACAGCGCGCCACTGGTGCACTCCTGCGGCGGCCTTCTCTGCTGATCATCGGCGCGTCGGCGCTGTCGCTGGTGCTGGCCGCGCTGACCGCGCTCTCGCTCTGGGAAATGCGCTCGGACGCACTGGCCCGCGCGCGCGATGCCGCCGACAACCTCGCGCTGATCCTGCAGCGCGACATCGCCCGGAACATCGAGGTGTACGACCTCTCGCTGCAGGCCGTGATCGACGGCGTACGCGACCCCGCCATGCTGGCGCTGCCGCCCAACGTTCGCCAGCTCGTGCTGTTCGACCGTTCGACCAATGCGCAGGACCTGGGCTCGCTGCTGGTGACCGACAAGGCCGGCGACGTGGTCATCGATTCGCACTCGGTGCCGCCCCGGCACATTT
>NZ_RAWF01000724.1:0-409 GCF_003612075.1 Corallococcus sp. CA041A | reverse complement strand
CCTCCAAGCTGCTGCACGGGCTGGTGCGCGAAGGTGCAACGATTTCCCGCGGCGCCAAGTCGATCGAAGTCGACAGCTTCGCGAAAGCGCAGAACTGGCTGCTCGAGGAGGCCAAGCGCGGCCGCCAGATCCAGCGATTCAAGGGTCTGGGTGAAATGAATCCGGAGCAGTTGTGGGATACCACGGTGAACCCGGAGACCCGTCGCCTGCTGCAGGTGCGCATCGAGGATGCGGTCGCTGCCGACCAGATCTTCAGCACCCTGATGGGCGATGTGGTCGAACCGCGTCGTGACTTCATCGAAGACAATGCGCTGAAGGTCGCCAACCTGGATATCTGACACAATCGGGACCTGGCCGGTGCGCGGGGAGCTGCACCGGCCTTCGTCCCTTGAACGCAGGTACCTGATGT
>NZ_RAWF01000723.1:0-409 GCF_003612075.1 Corallococcus sp. CA041A | reverse complement strand
ACGTGCCAACATGGAACTAGCAATGTCCAATCGAGATTTCGACCTTGACGCCATACGCAAGCTGGGGGTTGAGATCAGTCCCACAGGCGAAGTGAAATTCACCGAAGTCAAAGCCGACGATCTGGACACCATATCAGCCGTTTTGGATAGGCTGGGCCTTCGTGAGAAGTATGCACAGGAGGCTGTCAACTCCGTGCTAGCTCATTCGGCGCACGCCTCTTCAGGAAGTCTGCCTGTCGGCATGCCCCAAGGGGAACGGGTTACACCCAAGAGCCAATCATTCAGTGAAGTGGTGAAGCTCTATCTCGTTGAAAAGAAGCTGGACAATGTACCAAAGACTCTGTACGACAAGGAACGCATTTACAATGAGTTCCAAGGCTTCTATGGGGACTTGGACATTAACCAATAT
>NZ_RAWF01000722.1:0-409 GCF_003612075.1 Corallococcus sp. CA041A | reverse complement strand
GTGTGCTCGAACAAGCGCCGGACGCGGAATTCGCAGCGGCTTTTACACGCTTCGTGGCGCGGGTCGAGCGCGATTTTCGCGAGGAGGAAGACCTGATGGAACAAATCGCGTTTTCCGGGCTGAATAGTCATCGCGAGCAGCATGCGCGGATGCTCGGCGGCTTGCACCATGTCGCCAGGCAGGTAATGGCTGGCGACATGAATGCGGGTCGCGAAGTGGTGGCGCTGATGCCGGGCTGGTTCATGCTGCATATCGAAACCATGGATGGCGCGCTGGCAGTGACGGCGCTGGCGCCGCAGGACCAGGCGTAGAACCACTTGGCAAGGTTGTGTTCCGGCAGTAGCCAGACTCAAGCGGCAACACTGGCTGAATTCTGGCTTAAGTCTGGCTTAAGTCTGTGTCCCTACTA
>NZ_RAWF01000720.1:0-410 GCF_003612075.1 Corallococcus sp. CA041A | reverse complement strand
ACTCAGCCGTCTGCCCGTACAGTTCGTAGCCGCGCATCGCCCACGGGTCTTTCTCGCTGATGACCAGCTTGCCGTCGCGGAAGAACGCGTTATCCGCCGCCAAGCCGTACTGGTGATAGCTCTGGAACGCCGTGGCCTGCGTGACATTGCTGCCCATCGCCGCCAGCTTCACTTGCCGCTCGGGGCTTCGGTAGCCTTCGAGCAGCGCCATTTCGTAACCGTGTTCGTCGCGCATGATCTTGTAGACCAGCAGCAGACGCTGACGGAAATCCGCATCGAGCAGGTTCCAGTCGCGGCTCGCATCGCGGATGGCCGGGCGGATCTGCTCGACTTCACGCGTGGTGAACACCTCGGGCGGCAAGGGCGGCGGCGGGATCAGCCGTTCGCCATTGAGCAGCGCCGAGATGTGC
>NZ_RAWF01000719.1:0-411 GCF_003612075.1 Corallococcus sp. CA041A | reverse complement strand
CGGTTTCGACGGGCTGTTTGGCAACAATCGAGTGCGCCCGGGCTGCCTTTACAAGCCTGAGAACTCTGCGGGCTTCTGGTGATGTTGCGCTGCCAGAGTTGCAGTTGGAATCTGGAATGTCCTCGTTCGTGAATAAGTTAATCGCGTTGAATTTGTTTGAGCAAGCAACGAAGGAGCTCCGAATATTGAAGCGGCGGCTTGAGTCTATGGCCGCTCAACAAGGTGCCAAGAAGAGCAAGTCGATTCCAGCTCCAGATCAGAACACAGTCGCGAAGACCTTTTCCGACCTCCTAGACTACCCCAGTATTAGCGCTCCAGGTCCACTGCTTGGGTTGATAACCACAGCCCAGCTTCAAGCACTTCGCGTTCTCTATGGCTTGAAGAAGTCAGCGCATATGGATACTGCACTCC
>NZ_RAWF01000718.1:0-413 GCF_003612075.1 Corallococcus sp. CA041A | reverse complement strand
TTGCAGTACCCCGCCGACCTCCTGTCCCAACAGCTCCACCTCGGCGCGGCCGTGGTACTCGAAGGTGTACGTCAGCTTCTTGCCGTGCGTGATGACCCCCACGGCCATGGTGGAGTTCGCGGGGACGGCGTTGGGCTCCGCGAACGGTCCCCGGACCACGACCCCCAGGTAGTCACGCTTGTCCTCGCGCGACTTCACCCGCACGAGCGTCTGGGAGGCCAGCCTGGGCAGGTCGTCACGGGTCATCAACACCGTCAGGACGTTGTCGTCGCTGCTCGACGTGTCGAAGTGCGTGAAGCCCACCGCGTTCGCCAGCTCGGGGTCGGGGAGGGACAACCCAGCGCGGTTGCTGATGTCGGCCAGTTCGTTGAGCGTGCGGGGCGGCGTCTGGCTGATGAGCGGCCTTCGTGGAC
>NZ_RAWF01000071.1:0-37216 GCF_003612075.1 Corallococcus sp. CA041A | reverse complement strand
CGCCAGCACGACGGGCCGGTAGTGAACGTTTGGATGGCGCGCCGCCAGCGCCCTCAGCGCGTCCACCAGGTACAGCCCGGCCGGCTCCCTCGCCCCGTGGAACAGGTGGATGGGGCCGGTGTGGCCCGCCTCCAGCGAGTCCCTCAGGATTCCATACAGCGGCGCGAGCCCCGTGCCCGTCCCCGCCAGCAGCAGCGGCGCCTCCGGCTGTCCGGGCACGTAGAAGCAATCCCCAGCCGGCCCCTGCACATCCACCCGGTCGCCATGCCGGACCTCGCGTGCGAACCAACCGCTCATGGCGCCCCCGGGCACGAGCCGCACGTGAAGCTCCAGCCGGCCCTCGCGAGGCAGGCTCGCCAGCGAGTAGCTGCGCGCGAGCCCGTCCGCGCGCACCACCGTGACGTACTGCCCCGCGCGATAGTCGAGTGGCGTCTCCACCTCCAGCCGCACCGCGAACACGTCCTCGCTGAACGACTCCAGCTCCACCACGCGCGCGGGGACGCGCAGCTCCGAAGCTCCCGCCACCTCCAGCGCCGTTCCCTCCTGGGGCCGGCACGTGCACGCGAGGAAGTAGCCGCGCGCCCGCAGCGTGTCCTTGAGCCCCACCTGCGCGGCCTCGGGCACCGCGCCCGAGGTCGCTCGCATCAGGCAGGACTGGCAGGCCCCTGCCCGGCACGCATGCGGCACGCGCACGCCCTGGCGCAGCAGTCCGTCCAGCACCGTCTCTCCGGGCTCCAACGGGTACCACTCGGATTCATGCCGCACCTTCGCCATGACGTGCCTCCTGCAGGTTGCTTCAGCGGTTCAAGACGTCCGCACGCGCCCCTTCGGCGACGGCCATCACCTGGCCCACCAGGTCCGCGGGCACGCCCAGCTCCTCCAGCGTCTCCTTCAGGTGCCCGGCCACCGCGTCGAAGTGCGTCCCGTTCAGCCCGCGGTCCACCAGGTGCTTGTGTCCCGCGCGCATGTCCTTGCCCGAGTAGTTCGCGGGCCCGCCGGTCACCATCGTCAGGAACGCCTTCTGCTTCGCGGCCTGGCGCTCCATGTCCACGTCCTCGAAGAAGTGGCTGATGCGCTCGTCGGCCAGCACCTTCCGGTAGAAGACGTCGACCGCCGCCGCCATCGCCGGCTCTCCGCCAATCTTCTCGTACACGCTCGTCATGACTTCGCTCCCTTTCCGGGCCCACGCCCCGTAAAGATGCATTCAGGATGCATCTTTAAACGGAACGCCGTCAATGCCCCCGGCATCGGGCTAACTTCTGGCGCCTGTGCCATCGCCTCATGCTCGCCGTCGTGTCTGTGTTCGTCCTGGCAGGCTGCGGAACGCCTGCCTGGCGAGTCAGAGCCGTGCCTCGCGAGGAAATCCAGCTGCCTCGCATCGAGCCGTCCGTGGTGTTGGAGTTGCCGCCGCGGGGCTCCGTGGTGCAGGCCACGCTGGGGGACGGCACGCCGCTGTGGGTGGTGCACCGGGCGGACGGCACCGTCTCCGTCTTCTCCGCCCTCATCCCCCGGACGAGCGATGAGGTCTCCGTGGGGCTCACCTATTGGATCCCCAGATGCGGCGCTTCATTGGCGTCTATGTCTGGGATGACCGGGGACCGTGCTGGGCAACCAGGGTTGGGACGCGTGCACGGGCGAGTGTCCCTCCACCGACGACATGCCCGACTCGGCGCGCGACCTGGACGCGTTCCAGGTGGAGCGGCTCGAAGGCGAGTCCGCGCGGATCCGTGTGGGTGCGCCCATCGCCGGCGCATGGCGGCGGATGTCCCGAAGCCCCCTTCCCTCCTGGTCCCAGGAACCGCGCGAGGGCATCACGCCTCTGCTGTCCCTGGGGCAGGCGCTGGCGCTCCCCGAAGGCACCATCGTCAACGTCAGGGGCACCGCGGTGCTCGCCAGCGCGTCGCCGCCCCGCGTGCCCATCTGCAAGTAGGCGGGAGGCTTCAAGTCTGGATTCCACCCGGGCGCCGCCTGCCTGCCTGCCCTGCCGTCGCCCTTGGGGGAGGGGCGAGCGCGGCCGGGAATCATGCCCATGTTTCGCCCATCACCTCGATGGGAGGAAGAGACATGGCGCTGGAAGCAATCCTGTTGTGGGCGGTAATCGGCCTCATCGCTGGATGGCTCGCGTCCGCGGTGGTGGGCGGTGGCTACGGCCTGATTGGCGATATCGTCGTGGGCGTGGTGGGCGCGTTCCTGGGAGGTTTCATCCTCCGGGCGCTCGGCACGGGAGCCCCATTTGGCGGCATCGCGGGCACCATCTTCGTGGCGTTCATCGGAGCAGTGGTGCTGCTGCTGATACTGCGGCTCATCCATTCGAGCACGGCCCGAAGGGTCTGATCCGCACGGCCTGAATCCGCGGCGACTTCTCGCGCGGGGCGCATTGCGTCCCGCGCGAGTCGTGCTTTCGGGCCTGATGACGCCAGACACCAGGGGCCTGACGGCAGTCATCAGGGCGGGGGCCTTCCGCTCCCATGGCAGCGTCCGTCCCCTGAGGAGTTCCAAGGGTTTACCTCGTTGAGAAGCGTGTGGGGCGCATGGCACGCGCCGTGCTCTAGCCCCCCACATCGCTGAACCGGCCGGTGTCCGAAGCCGGCCCATCCAATCTCCGAGGAACACCGCCATGGCGCTCTCCCCCCTGTCGAAGTCGTCCGTTGCCAGCTCCTCCTACTCGCCCCGCACGTCCGCCACGGAGCTCTCCAGCCCGGTGGCGCGCCCCACGGCGGTGACGGCGGACGCGGTGCAGGCCAAGAGCGGCCCGGGTTCGCTCCAGGGGATGTTCCAGGCGGATGGCTTCGACGCGCCGGCGGGCGTGGGCAAGAAGGGCGCGCTCCAGGGCGGCAATCCCATGGAGCAGCTGGCCGAGATGGTCCAGATGCTGAAGCAGCTGGTGGAGATGCTCGGTGGAATGAACGGCGCCGGTGCGCAGCAGGGCGCCGGTGCGCAGCAGGGCGCCGCCGCTCCGGGCATCGAGGGCGCAGCCGGTGCGCAGCAGGGCGGCGTGCCGGACCTGGGTGGCGAGGGCGCGGGCTCCAGCGCGGCCCCTGCTCCTGCCGCGGCGCAGGCGGCCTCCGCCGCGCAGGGCGCCCCGGCCCCGGCGGCCCCCCAGAAGGACGCGGCCGTCGCCGGTCCCCAGTCCGTGGGCGACTCGAGCGCGGCGAAGGGCAAGAACACCATCACCCTCAACAACGACGGCAACAAGCCGATGACGGTGAACTTCACCCCCAACGCGGGCGAGAAGGCCGTCGACTCCGTCACGCTGAAGCCCGGTGAGAGCCGCACGGTGCAGTTCCCGGACAACTGGTCCGGCAACTTCCGCAGCGACAACGGCGACGGCAAGAACGCGACGCTCGGTGAAGTGAAGTTCGACGGCGGGTTCGGGAACACCTACTACGACGTCAGCTACATCGAGGGTCACAACACCTCGATGACCATCCAGCCGGACGGCGGCGGCCGCCTGTCGGGCACGATGGACAACCTGCTCTCCTCCGCGCCTGACTCCGTGAAGGCCAAGGGAGCGGACGGCTCCGCGTACGGCATCAAGAAGAGCACCACGTCCAACGTGCAGGATCCGGAGGTGGTAGACTTCTTCCGCAAGCACGTTGGCGCGGATCAGGGCTACGTCATCCCCACGGACGACGCGAGCACGCTGGGCAGCAAGAACAGCAACCTGGTTGTCCACCTGAAGGACCTGGCCTGATTCCCCTCACCCGAGGCCCCCATCCATGAGCGTCCGCCTTCCGTCTGGTCTTCCCCGCCCGGGCCTGCCCCTGCAGAGCCCCGCGCAGGAGAAGGAGGAGAAGGCGCAGTCCGGTGAAGGCAAGTCATCGGGCAAGGCCACAGGGAAGGGCGGCACCGGAAAGGGAGGCGTCGCCGTCAAGGGCGGCTCCGCGAAGGGCGCCTCCGCCAAGGGAGGCCTCGAGCAGAGCGGCCCCCAGGACGGCATGGACTTCGGCCGCTCGGGCGAGCCGGAGCGCAATGAAGGCGGCGGCGCCAGGGCCCCGCAGCAACAGGCAGGGATGGCGTCCGGCACCTCGCAGGGCGCCGCCAGCCTGGGCACCCTGGAGCAGCCCCCTGCCCTCGCGGCCCAGACCGCGCAGACGGCCCCGGCGCTCCCCCAGCCTCCGCCCATGGCGCAGCAGGTGCCAGTGGCGCCCCAGCTCGAGCGCCGACCCGCCGCTTCCGAATCCTCCCGCGAGCGCACCGCCTCGGACGGCCAGTCGTCGGATGCCGCGAAGCAGGCGATGGAGGGCCGCGCGAAGCTGCGCATCGCCGTCCTCCACCGGCTCCACCGCGGCCTCACGGAGGTGGAGGGGAAGATGAGCGCCTTCCTCGCCAACCCCGGCCGACAGGGCGTCGTCACCCTGCCGGTGGTGCTGAGCGTGAGCACCGTCACCTTCGAGTGGTGGAAGTCCGCGAACGCGGTCCCCGAGGACCGGGCCTACCTGGCCCAGGTCCTGGGCGAGCCCGGCACGGCGGATGACGCCACGCTCCTGGCCACGCTGCGCGCGGAGATTGGTCAGGCCTTCGCGGAGTTCCCGCGCACGCCGCAGGGCGTGGAGGCCCGGAAGCTGTACGACGCCGTCCTCCAGAAGTACGAGGCCGCCCGCATCCAGCCCATCATCGCGGGCCACGACAGCGGCCCCGTGGTGGAGGAGTGCGCGCGGCTGGGCCTGTCCTGCGAGATGGACTTCACCCGCTCCCTGCTCTTGTCGCCGTGGATGCTGGCCACCAGCCAGAGCCCGGAAGAGGGCAACGCGACGCAGGTGATGGTGGCGGGACTCACGCTGCCCCAGCTGGGCGCGCTGGTGGGCCACCTGCGCCAGCTCAACCCGCTGCTCAGCAATCCCCAGCTGCGCGCGCTGCTGCTGCGCGCCTCCACGGACAAGCGGCTGGCGCTGCGCAAGGTGATGGGCCTGCAGGAGGTGGAGCAGGTCCAGGAGCTGGCGCGCCAGCTGCTGCGGCTCCAGGCCGTGCAACACCTCACCGTCTGAAGCCCGCGCGGCGGATGGACTCCAGTCCATCCGCCGTCAGTCTTTACGGCCTATGAGGACTCGCGGCCGAAGTTGGCCATGGCGCGGGAGCCGCCACCGTCCGTGTTGCCCAGCGCGACGGCCTTCTCCCCGCCCTCCTGCGCGGCCTGGGCCTCCGACATGCCCTGGGCGCTTTCGACGATCATCTGCCCGCCGCCCTGGTGCCGGTTCCAGCTGATGTCCACGGAGTCCGCGAGCCTCTGGGCGTCCACCGGAATCTTGGAGCCGGTGCTGGGGTCCTTGAGCAGGTAGCGGCCCTGGTCGTCCTTGCCCTCCACGGAGACCCAGTGCGCGCGGCCCGTCTCCCCCGGCTTCGTCGTGGGGTCCACCAGGCTGGAGTCCACCATCACCGCGCCCTTGGCGCCGCGCGCGAGCGCGTCATCCAGGGCCTTGGTGTCGAGCTTGGACGACGTCTGAGTCACCTTCGTGCCCTGGTTCGCCAGCATGTTGGACAGCTCATGCGGCGACGTGCCCTGGCCCTGCGTGAAGCGCGACTCCAGCGCGGCCATCTTGTCCTTGTCCGACGCGGGCTGCGTCTTGCTGGTGCCAATGTCCTTGCCCAGCATCACCGCCACCGCGGCGCCGCAGTCATTCTGATTGGCCTGCTTGACGACCTCGGGGTCCGTCCCCGCGGCGTCCCAGCCGCCAATCTCCGGAGCCTGGGGCGCGTTCGCGAGCGTCCCCTGGACGCCCAGGTCCTGCGCCGAAGCGCCCGACACCGGCTGGAAGCGGTTCGCCCATGCCTGATTGAGGGCCTGCACCGCCGCGAAGGCGTCCGTGGCCTGCTCCGTCTGCACGGGGGTGGGCGCGCCCTCCACCTGCGAGACGACCTTCTCCTCCGGCAACCCGACCTGCTGCGCGGTCTGCTGCGGCACGGCGGCGGGCTTCACCTCCGCCAGTTGCTGGAAGGTACGGAGGAGATTGGAGGAAAGATTCACGCTCACGGTCGTGCTCCGGGGGGGAGGGGGGATGTCATCCTACCTGTGATGCCGCCCCGTGTTAAGGCTCCCCGGATGGATCCAACCCGTGCTTGCGCAGGAGTTTCCGGAGGTAGACACGGTCGATATCAGCTTCGCGAGAAGCCCTGGAAATGTTGCCTTCGCAGCGCTCGATGAGGTTCTTCAGGTAGTCACGTTCGAACACTTCGATGAGGTGTTCTTTTGCTTCCTTGAAGGGCAGGTCCAGATCCGGACCCTTGCGGCCGTCCGCGCCCTGGGGCGCCTCCAGGTCCGGAAGGGCCTCCTCGCCCAGGTTGACGACCTGTTCCACCACGTTGCGCAGCTCGCGCACGTTGCCGGGCCAGGGGTACTGCATGAGCAGCGCGCGCGTTTGATCCGACAGCGCGCCCGGCTGCCGGCCCATCAGCTTGAGCATGTGGTCGATGAGCAGCGGGATGTCCTCCGGACGCTCGCGCAGCGCGGGCAGCGTCACGCGCAGCACGGCGAGCCGGTGGAAGAGGTCGCGGCGGAACTTCCCCTGCTGGACGGCCTGCTCCAGGTTCACGTGCGAGGCGGCCACCACGCGCACGTTCACCGTGAAGTAGTCGTTGCCGCCCACGCGCTTCACCTGCCGGCGCTCCAGCACACGCAACAGGCGCGGCTGCAGGTCCAGGGGCAGCTCGCCAATCTCGTCCAGGAAGACGGTGCCGTTCTGCGCGCGCTCGAAGGCACCGGCGCGGTCGCCCTGGGCGCCGGTGAAGGAGCCCTTCACGTGGCCGAAGAGCTCGGACTCGATGAGCGTGGAGGGCACGCCCGCCAGGTCCACGATGACGAAGGGGCCCTTGGCGCGCGGGCTCAGCTGGTGGATGGCCTCCGCGCACAGGTCCTTGCCCGTGCCCGTCTCGCCGTGGATGAGCACGTCCGCGCCGCCGGGCGCCAGGCGCTCCAGCACGGTGAAGGCCTCGCGCATCTTGCGGCTTGTGCCCACGAGCGCGCCGAAGCGGTCCCGCGAGGACAGGGGCAGCGAGCGCTCGCGCGTGTCCTCCGGCACCAGCTTCAGCTCGGTGGTGCCCAGGGTGATGACGCTGCCGGGGCGCAGCTCCATGGCGGTGAAGCGCAGGCCCTCCACGAACGAGCCGTTGTGCGAGCCCAGGTCCGTGGCGACGACGTGCTCGGCGTGCACCTCCAGCTTCAGGTGCTGGCGGGAGACGGCCTTGTCGGTGAGGACGATGTCACACGTGGGGGCCTTTCCCACTGTGTACGTCCCCTGTTTGAGCGGGTGGGCCTTGCCGGCTTCCGCGCCGGAAAGCACCCGGAGCACCATCCGCACCTGTCCCGCCCGGCCCCGCTGCAGGGTGGCCGTGGCATCCAGGAGCTCCTCGTCCTCGTCTGGGGGCAGCGACACGGCGGGGGACGGTAGCACGCCCCGCCACGGTCGCCAGCAGCCGTGCGTGACGTCCTACCTGCGCCGGCCGCGAGAAGGCTTGCGGGCAGGTGGACGCGGGGAGTCCCTGGGCAGGGTCTCCAGCCACGAGTCCACCTCGCCCACGCGCTCGTCCATCCCGGACTCGCTGAAGCGCTCGCGGGCGCGGGTGGCCTCGCCCCGGGCCTCCGCCAGCGCCTCCGGAGACTGGCCCGTCTGGTACAGCGCCCGCGCCAGCGCGAAGCCGGACTCCGCCAGCGCATCCGGGGGCGCGGACGCGAAGGACACCGCCAGTTGGAGCGGCGCCACGGAGTCGCGCGCCCGGCCCAGGCCCAGCAGCGCCTGGCCCACGCCGTCGTAGGACGGCTGGAGGCCCTCGTCGCCCTCGGGCAGCAGCTCGCGCTTGAGGGCCACGGCCTGCTCGTAGGTCTTCAGCGCGTCGTCGTAGCGCTTCATCCCCAGCTGGCACATGCCCAGTTCGTCCAGCGCCTCCGCCACCTGCGCGCTCTTCTCGCCGTGCAGGGTCTTGTAGAGGTCCACCACCGCCTGGGCATGCGGCAGGGCGCGCTCGGGTTGGCCGGCGTCTCGCAGGGCCAGGGACACCAGGCCGTGCCGGTTGGCCATGTCCGGATGCACCGGGCCCACCGCCGCCTGGGTCTTCGCGAGCGACGCCTCCAGGAGCGGCACCGCCCCCTTGGCGTCGCCGGTGCCCAGCACCAGCCGGCCCAGGAGGAAGAGCGCCCGCGCGCGCTTGGGGTGCTCGGGTGGCAGCGCCTTGTCGTAGAGGGCGCTCGCCTCCGTCAGCCGCTTGCGGGCCTCCTCCATGTGGCCCTGGGACATGGCGAGGTTGGCCTGGTTCACCTTCACGTCTGCTTCCAGCGCGGGCTCACCGCCCAGCCGCTGGAGGGTGGCCTCCGCCAGCTCGCCCCAGTTCGCCGCCGGGTCGTAGTGCTTCTGGCCGTCCTCCACGTAGAGGAGCTTGTTGAGGATGGCGACCTTCAACCGGTCCGCCCTGCCCGCCTCCGCGTCGAACACGGCGCGCGACAGCAGGCGGGACGCCTCCGGCGACTGGCCCGTCTGTTCCTGGAGCCAGCCCAGGTGGAAGCGCATCTCCGCCTTCAGCGGCAGGTAGCCCGTCTTCTCCACCGGCGCCTCCAGCGCCTTCACCGCGGTGAGCGCCGCCGGGTAGCGGCCCGCGTCCACCTGCGCGCGCACCTCCGCCAGCTGATCCTCCAGCGCTTCAATGGTGCCGCGCAGGGCGGGGTCGGAGGGGCGGCGCTGCTGTTCAGCCAGTCCCTCCACGTCCTCGCACTCGTGCAGCGCGGGCAGCGCATGCACCATGTCCACGGACTTCACCACCATGGCGGCGTCCGCGCTCGCGAGCAGGTCCACCGTGGCGCGCAGGTCCTTGCGGCGGCGCTCCAGGCACACCACCTGCCGGTCCAGCTGCTCCTCCGGCTTCACGCCGCTCACGCGCGCGTCCTCGCACGCCTGGACGCGCTGGTGCTTCCACGCGTCCGCGTACTGCCCCAGCACCTGCACGGCGCGGACGGCCATCCCTTCCGCGAAGGGCTCCCCGGTGGCGCGGAAGGCGGACTCCAGCTTCGCCTTCGCGTCCGGCGTCCACACGGTGTCCATCAGCGCGCCCGCGTCCACGCACACCTGGGACTGCTGCCACGCCACGCCGCCCGCCACCGCGAGCGCGGTGGTCATGGCACCCGCCGCTCCCAGCCAGCGCTTGCGCTGCCCGAGGCGCTGCTCCTGGGAGAGCGCGTCCAGCAGGGCCTGCATGGACGGGAAGCGCGCGTCCACGTCCAGCGCCAGCCCGCGCAGCACCGCCTGCCGCACCCAACCGGGCACCTTCGCGTCGCGCGGGGGCTCGCGGATGAGCACGGGCGGCGGCGCGATGACGGGGATCGCCTTCGCGGGCGCGTTCAGCGACTGCGTGCCGCCCAGGGACTGCGTGCCGGTGGCCTCCTCCAACTCCGCGCTCCGGCTGGCGGACGCGTAGGCCTTGATGCTGCCCGGGTCGAAGGGGCGCGTGCCGTAGAGCGCGCCGTAGAGCGCCGCACAGAAGCTGAACTGGTCCGTGCGCGCGTCCAGCTGCGTGCCCCGGAACTGCTCCGGGGACATGTAGTTGGGCGTGCCCACCAGCAGTCCCGCTTCGGTGAGCGTGGTGTCCAGCATGCGCCGGTCCGAGGACTCCAGGACCTGCGCCTCCTCCGGAGAGACGGGGGCCTCCGGTCCGTCGCCCACCTGCCGCGCCAGGCCGAAGTCCGTCACGTAGACGCGGCCCGCGTGGCTCACCAGCACGTTGGCGGGCTTGAAGTCGCGGTGCACCAGCCCCGCCGAGTGCGCGGCCTGCAGTCCCCTGCCCGCCTGGAGGTAGCGCTCCAGCACTTCCCGCCAGGAAGGCTTCGCCTCCTTCAGCCACGAGCCCAGCGTGCCGCCCTCCACCAGCTCCATGGCGACGAAGACCTGGTCGCCCCACATGCCCACGTCGAAGACGGGGATGACGTTGGGATGGGAGACGCGCGCCATGGCCTGCGCTTCGCGCAAGAGCCGGGACCGCGCCTCTTCGTTGTCCTGGTTGGCGTTCGGGTGCAGCAGCTTCAGGGCAATCTTGCGGTCCAGGTCCGGGTCATAGGCGGCGTACACCACGCCCATGCCGCCCTGCCCCAGCTTGCGCAGCAGCAGGTAGCGGCCCACCTGGGGAACGGGCGGGACGTCCTCCGCGCGGCGCGGACGGGGACCCGTTCCATATCCCGAGCCCCGGCCCGTCCCCGCGCCCGAGCGCACGGAGTCCGAGTTGCCGGTGCCTGTGTTTCGCCTTCCGGTGTCTCTCTTCGTCATGGGCCGTGACCTGATCCGCGAGTCTACCGCCGGCCCTCGCCCGCTCCGAACATCCTTCCGCGACGCGTCAGCCCCGCCCGCCTGCCTGGTGACGGCCGTCATCAGCTCCAGGACCGCAGTCACCAGGGGCCGCCGTCAGCGTGGGACACAAACCCCTGGAATCAGGGAGGGCTCGGCGGGCCGGAGGCTGGCACGCCAGACGCAATGGGTACGGACAACGCGGGCAAGTTCGGGGTGCAGACAGACCTCATCCGCGACAGGCCACATGAATATCGCCGAGCCGCATCGCTACTGAATGCGTGGTTCGGATGGAGGCGGCGGTGAACGGAGACACCGCCGCCTTCTTGCTTTTCAGCGCTTCGCACGCAGCGTGCGCTCGTAGTCCTCGTAACGCAGCTTCGCGATGGTGCGACGGTCGCGGGTGCGAACGACGATGCCCTCCGGGTGCTGCCCTGCCCCGGCATCCAACGCGCACCGGGTCGCGGGCGCGTGCGAGCGCAGCCAGGCGAACGCTCCCTCCAGGTCCTTCGGCATCGCGGCGCCGTCCTCTTCGAGGATGCGCGGCGTGGTCTCCAGGCTGTGCTCGCGGGTGAAGGCCATGAGCGCGTCCTCGGTCACGAAGGGCTGGCCTCCGGATTCGCGCCAGCCGGAGAGCTGTTCCGCGGACCAGGTGAGGGGCGTCTCGTAGTCGGTGAGACGAACCACGTCGAAGACGCGGTAGCCCACGCGCTTCTCGCCCGTGTACTGCTTGCTGTGGGCGGTGACGTTGCCGCCGTACACCTCGCCGAAGACGACGGTGATGCCGCCCGCGTCGAGCCGCTTCTCACGCAGGGCGTCCGCCACCGGGCGCAGGTGCTCCACGATGCCCAGGGCCGGGTTCCCGATGAGGTCACCGCTTGCGTAGAGGAGCTCCTCGCGGCTGCCGAGCAGGTACGTGCCATCCGGCAGGAACACGATGCGCGCGTTGGTGCCGTCCACCTTCTCCGTGCCGACCACGGGCCCGTCGAACGCGATGGTGGGTTCGGCCATCCGGCCCTTGTCTCCCAGCGTGTGGTACGTCGGGATGGACGGGTACTTCGTCAGCGAGTTGAGCGTGCGCAGGTTGGCGGTGCGGATGGAGAAGGTCATGGCGCGGCCTCGGGGTGTGCGGGGCGATGGTAGCAAAGGGCCCCGTCAGGCTCGCGGGACGCCGCCGTCCGCCGGGGCCTGACACACGGGAGGTTCGGACGCATGGGCATGTACGGAGAGGTCCTGGGCATCGGCCCGTTCCGCCGCGAGCTGGTGCCGTTCCTCCAGCAGCCGGAAGCGTGGCATCGGAACACCCGCGACGGGGCCATCATCGTCGTCTCCGTGTTCCTGGCGCCGGAGGGCAGCTCGCGCAGCCGGGAGCTGGCGGGATGCATGGGAGCGGAGGCGTGGGACTTCAACACCCACGCGCTCGACCCATGGCGTGTGGACGTGGAGGCGGTGCGGCGGTTCCTGTACCCCGGCGAGGAGCACCGGCTGGAGTGCTTCCTGCACCTGCGGGACGCGGGTTTCGAGTTCTTCTTCCAACCGAACGGCTAGCCCCATGTCCCCTTCTTTTTCGCTCTCCGCGAAGGACGCGGAGACGGTGCTGGACACCTTCGACCGGGAGGGCCTGATCGAAGCCTTGTTGCTCGTGCGTCAGTGCCTGGACGTGGACCTCTTCGACATCGGCAACGCCGTGGAACCGCTGCTCCGGAACGCGGGCCGTCTCGCCTCGCTTCCGGAGGCGAAGGTGGAGGCGCAGGTGCTTGCCACGGGCGTTTTCCGCCGCGAGTTGGCGGACCACATGGATTACGGCGCCGAGCGGAACACCGACACGCGAGAGGGCACGCGGGTCATCGCGTCGTTCTTCGTCGGCGGGATGGGGGCCTTCCATGCGGAGGTGCTCGCCCGCTGCATGGGCGCGGAGGCGTGGGACTTCAACACGCACGCCCTCGTCCCCGAGCGCATGCGCGTCCAGGACCTGGCCCACCTCTGGATGGATGACGGCCTGCTGACGCGGTTCCACACGCTGAGAGATGCGGGGTTCCGGTTCTATTTCCGGATGCCAACCTGGGGCTCCACCCCCTGAGGCTCACTTCACCGTGAGCACACGCGTGCCGGTGTTCCGCACGCCCTTCCAGTCCGTCACGGTGAGACTCGCGCGGTACGTGCCCCTCGCCGTCCGGGGGAAGGAGGAACTCCCAGGGTGCCAGCCTGTCGGACAGGTTTCCGGCAAGCACGCCCGACGGGCGGCCTCTGCCCGTGGCTTCATCCTTGCTTCCGCGCAGGCACGACTTCGCGCCCCACCGCTCCCCCGTCCGTGGTCCCCCCGGTGCCCGCTCAGGCACACCGTGGCGGCGTCGCCGCGCTCCCCTCAGCGCTGGCGCATCCGGACACGCAGACACTCCGCGACGTCCTCCCGCAGCTCCTCCGGGAAGCCGGACAGGCCTGGCGTGTCATTGCATTCCAGCAGCGTGTAGGCGCCGTCCTTCGCCTGGAGGAAGTCCAGGCCCAGCACGTCCGCGCCCAGATGCCGCATGGCCCGGCGCGTGTGCTCCGCGAGCTCCGGCGGCGGGTCGATGACCTGGTACTTGCGCGTGTCGACGTTGGCCTTCCAACCCGCGCTCGCCCGCGTCATCGCCCACATGCGCTCGCCCACCGCGAGGCAGCGGACGTCGCGCTCGTAGTCAATGAAGGGCTCGACGACCGCGTAGTCGTCCGCGGCGAAGAGGAGGTCCGCGATCTCCGGCCACGCCCCAGCGTCGCGCACCAGCGCCTTGCCCAGCCCCGCGTGGTGATTGCCAACCTTGACGACGAACGGCACGGGCCGCTCCAGCCGGCGCAGCATGTCGTCGCCGAGCGCGGCGTCGAACGGAATGACCGGCAGCCCCGCCTCACGCATCTCCGCCAGCATCGACAACCGGTCGTGACAGCGCGCCAGCACGGACGCCGGGTTGGAGCAGGGCACACCGCTCAGGCGGATGAGCTCCAGCGTCGCGCGGTGCCTGGGGTCCGGGCGGATGGCGCCCACGCGCCAGAGCACGCCGTCCAGCCGTGTCGCGGACTCGCGGTTGACGCACCAGAGGTCGCCACCGCGCAGGACCCAGGAACACTCCTGAAGCCTGCGGAAGACGACCTCGTATTCCGGGAAGTAGCGCTGCCAGTACTGTTCACCGTTGATGACCACGAGGGTGGGCCGCATCCGGTCATCGTTCCATGTCCCGCCCCCTGCTGCTCGCGGACGCACCCTCCGTGCCTGTCCGGGCTGGACGGAAGCCGGACTCCCCGTGACGCGCCGGTTGACGCGCGCCCCCGGCGCCCCTCTTATCTGCCTCTCCCCTTGAGCAGGAGTTCCCGTTGGCAGGCGTACCGGTCGAATTGACCCCGGAGGATTTCGAAGCAGTCACCCAGAAGCCCGGCATGTGCGTCGTGGACTTCTGGGCACCGTGGTGTGAACCCTGCCATGAGTTCGCTCCGGTCTTCTCCGAGGCCGCCGCGCGGTTCCCGGACATCACCTTCGCCCGGCTCGACGCGGAGGCCCACGAAGCCGTGGCCGAGCCGCTGGGCATCGACGCGTACCCCACCCTCGTCGCGTTCAAGGACGGGCTGGAGGTCCGCCGCGTCTCCGAGGCGCTGTCCCCCGAGGCGCTGGACCGGCTGCTGGTCGCGCTGCGAGCCGTGGACGTCTCCGAGGAGGAGCGCCGCAAGACGAACCGCGAGCGGACCGAGGCGGGCGAGCTTCCCACCGGAGTCCCCGAAGGCGCCATCTGGGACGACGGCGACGAGGAGTGGTCCTTCGGCCCGAAGGACGCCAAGGGCCGGCCGCACGGCACGTGGCGGTACTGGCGCGCCGACGGCACCCTCTGCAACGAATGCATCATGGTGCAGGGCAATCCACACGGCCCATTCAGGCGATTCCACGAGGACGGAGCGGTGTCCCAGGAGGGCGCCTTCGAGCAGGGCCAACTCCACGGCCCCCGCACCTGGATTGCCTCCGACGGCTTCACCTCCGAGCGCATGCACGAAGGCGGCGTGAGCGAGCGCGTGCGCAAGACGGTGATGCACTACGACCGCGGCACCGTGCGGCAGGTGGAGCACTTCAACGGCGACGGCCAGCGCGTGGTGCCCTCCACCGGCGAGCCCTACCCCACCCGTCCGGCCCACCTGCCCGAGGACGCGGAGCTGCGCGAGGACCTCAACCAGTGGGCCAAGGTCACGCTCAACGCGGACCGCGAGCGCCACGGCCTCACCCGCTTCTGGGACGCGCAGGGACAGCTGCTCTGGGAGGCCGAGTTCGACAACGGACGGCGGCACGGGCGCTACTGGTCGCGCGCGGAGGACACCTACGCGGACTTCCGCGTCCACTTCGAGGAGGGCCGGGCGGAGGGCGACTTCGCGTGCGGCGAGTGGGCCCTGATGGACGCGCAGCGGGCGGTGGTGCTCAAGCGCGACCTGGGCCTGGCGATGGATGAGCAGACGCTGGCGCGCTCGCCGGTGTTCTCCAACCTCCCCCGGAGCGCGGAAGGCTGGCGCGAGCTGGCGAAGGAGGCCCGCGCGGACCGGCGCTACCGCGAGGCCCTGCTGGCCACGGCACGGGCGTGCGCCACGTCGCTGGACGTCCAGCCGCTGAAGCAAGGCCTGGAGGAGCTGACGCTGCCGCGCACACAGGACTCGGCTCGACAGGTCGCGGACAGCGTGGTGGGGAATGCGGGACAGGCGTGGGCCCCCATGGCGGACGCGCTCATGCGCGGCGGTGAGGCGGCCACGCTGCTGCGGGGCTACGCGGTGCTGCTGGACCAGACGGACCGGCCTCGCGCGGCGCTGGACTTCCTGCACGCGGCGATGCTGCTCGCGCCGGAGCGCAAGGCGTACCTGTTCACGCGCGGCCTCATCCTGTTGAACCTGGGCGTGGCGGATCAGGTGCAGAAGGACGCGGAGGGGCTCGCGGAAGCGGAGCCGGACACCGCCCGGTTCCTGGCCACGTACGCGCGGGCGTTGTTCCCCCGGTTCGACTTCTGGGCGGGACAGGAGCCTCCGAGCTGCACCTACGACAGCCTGCCGGAGAAGCCCGCACAGTCCCTGGAGGCCATCCAGCAGTTGGTGCGCAAGTACGCCACGCGGCTCCAGGCGATTCGCGGCGCGCTGCTCCAGCGGTACAAGCCCGGCGCGGCGGTGTCCTGGCTGCCGCCGGACCTGTCGGGCCTGCTGGGTGATGGGCCCGTGGAGCTGAAGCAGGAAGAGATGGAGTTGGGCGAGGACGAGCAGGTGGAGATCGACGAGACGCTCAACCTGGAGATGGGGTTCGCGGACCTGACGCTGATGCTGCGCGGGGACTGGAGCGCGCTGTCGTGGCTGCTGTGGTCGTGCGGCGAGACGACGTTCAAGATGCCCACGCGCATCGCGCCGCCGGCGGGTTACGGACAGGCCGCGGGACAGGCCTCGCAGCGACTGTGGCAGAGCCGGGACCGCAAGTTCCGGGGCAATTCCAGCGCGACGAAGCCCGGCCAGGGATTCCTCTTCGAAGGCGTGGCGCTGGGCGACCTGCACCCGAACCTGGTGTCCATCGCGGAGCGGCAGTACGCGGAGACGCAAGCGATGTTCTATTGGCTCAATGACCCGGACAATGTCTCTCCGTGGCAGAGCAATCTGAGGGGCAGCTAGGCATGAATCGGATTCGTGAAACCATCGAGGTCGCGGAGCCCCTGTGGCGGGCGCTGGAGCAGATGAGCCACGACCTGGGCGTGGACCGGAATGCCCTGGTCGCGCAGGCGCTGTTCATGCTCGCGAGACAGAACGGGTACGTGGCGCCCACGCCCGTGGCGCTCGGGGCGACGGACGCGGGTGAGCCCGTGCGGGCTCCGGCGGCCCGTGCCCCTGAGCCCGTGGTGCGTGTGGCGGAGCGCCCCGTGGCTGTTGCTGTCCCCGCGGCTGTCGCTGTCCCCGCGGCTGCCGTCGTCCCAGCGGCTGTTGCTGTCCCTGCGGCTGCCGTCGTCCCCGCGAAGGAGACCATGGCCGCCGCTCCTGCCGCGGCAGCGGTGTCCGAACCCGTGAAGGCACAGTCCTCCGTGGACGAGGCCGCTCACGCGCGGGCGCGCATGCAGGAGGTCCTCGCGGCGGTGGATGCGGTCTCGCAGCCCCGAGACGTGCCGGTGGCGTCCGACGAGGAGGATGATGAGGACGAGGAGGAAGAATCCGACTCCGATGAGGACTCAGACGACGAGGAGTCCGACGAAGAAGCGGCTGACGAATCCTCGGATGACGAGGAGTCCGACGACGAATCTTCGGATGACGAGGAGTCCGACGACGAATCTTCGGATGACGAGGAGTCCGAGGAAGAGGACTCGGACGACGAGGAGCCTGACGACGACGCGGCTGACGAATCCTCGGACGACGAGAGCGCATCCGAGGCGGCGGCCGCCGCGGGCTCGGACGACGATGACGAGTCGCAGTCCTCCGAGGACGACGACGCATCCGCGGCCGACATCGCAGCGGCGATCGGCTCCGAGGAACGCCCCGGCACCGACGAGGACGACGACTCCGAGCCCGAAGAGGCCAAGACGGGAGAGGAGGCCACGGGCTCCGAGAAAGACGACGCGGACGATGAGGCCGCCGCACAAGCAGCCGCATCCGGCGAAGATGCCGAGCAGGCCGACGCGCCCGCCGAGGACGAAGAGCAGGACTCGGGCTCCAACGAATCCGAGGAGCAGGACCTGCCCTTCGTGGCGCCTCCGGCCGCGAAGGCCCCCGCCGCCCGCAAGCAGGGCCGTGTGCTCCGTCCCTCCGAGCCCGAGGACGCCGCGCCCCCGGAGTCCAACCGGGGCCGCAAGCCCGCCCCCGCCGCACGGGCCCCCGCGCGCATGGACCTGTTCGTGCGGCTGAGCCCGGATGGCCCCGCCACGCGGGTGGACGTGGAGCGCTTCACGCTGGGACGCGGCCCGCAGTGCAGCCTCGTCGTGAAGTCCGGCAGGGTCTCCCGCGAGCACGCCATCGTCGTGCGCGATGGCGCTGACTACTTCATCGAGGACCTGGGCTCGTCCAACGGGACCTGGATCAACCACCAGCGCATCAAGCGCCAGAAGATCGCGGACGGGGACACCTTCAACCTGGGGACCGAAGCCGTGTACTTCTCCCTCCAGCCTTCCGAGGACTGACGCGCTCAGGCCTCCCGCGAAGGATTGCGGATGCCCAGGGCGGAGGTGACTCCGCCCAGCACCAGCAGCACGGCGGAGACGAGCATCGCCCGGTGGAAGCCCGCGACGTCCAGTCGCGGGCCCACGATGAGCCCCGCGAACGCGATGGCGATGAGCCCCGCGACCCGGGCGATGGCGTTGTTGATGGCCGAGCCGATGCCCGCCTGCGCCTTGTGCACGGAGCCGAGCACCGCCGCCGTCAACGGCGCCACCGTCGTCGTCAGCCCCAGCCCGAACACCAGCACGCCCGGCAGCATCTGCGTCCAGAAGTCCAGCGGCGTGCCGACGCGAAGCATGAGCAGGAACCCGGCGCCCGCGACACACGGCCCCACCGCCATGAACAGGCGCGGCCCGAACCGGCCCGCGAGCCCACCGAACGTCGACGACAGCAGCAACATGATGATCGTCGTCGGCAGCAGCACCAGCCCCGCCATCGTCGCGCGAAAGCCTCCCACCTGCTGGAGGAACAGCGTGATGAGGAACTGGCTCAGCGCCAGCGCTCCGTAGATGAACGTCGTGGCCAGGTTGCCCACCCAGAAGTTCCGCACTCGGAAGAGGCCCAGGGGCATCATCGGGTGTGGCGACCGCCGCTCCTGCCAGAGGAACGCGATGAACGCCGGCACGCCCACGCCCAACGACGCCAGCACCGTGGGATGCGTCCAGCCCACCGTCCCCTGCTCAATCAGCGCATAGACGGGACCGCCCAATCCCACGCACGCGAGCACGGCCCCCAACACGTCGATGCGCGCGCCTTCCGGGCGGGTGGGCTCCTCCATGCGCGCGAGCAGCGCCAGCGTCAGCCCGATGGGCAGCACGTTGATGGCGAAGATCCAACGCCAGCCCACCGTGTCCACCAGCAGTCCCCCCACCAGCGGGCCCGCGATGAACGCCCCGCCCGTCCAGCCGGTCCACGCGCCAATGGCCTTCGCCTGCTCGGGGCCGGAGAAGAAGGACAGGATGAGCGCCAGCGAGCCCGGCACCAGGAGCGCGCCCGTGGCCCCCTGCAACGCACGCGCGAGGATGAGCACCGCGCCCGTCGGAGCCACCGCGCACAGGAGCGATGTGGCCCCGAAGCCCAACAGCCCCAACCGCAGGATGCGCTTGCGCCCGAACACATCCGACAGTGAGCCCGCGGCCAGCATCAGCGAGCCCAGCGTGATGAGGTAGGCATCCACCACCCACTGCTGGAGGCTGAGCCCACCGCCCAGGTCCCGCACCATCGCGGGCAGCGCGACGTTGATGATCGCCCCGTCCAGGAACGTGACGAGCGAGGCGAGCACGGCGATTCCCAGGACCAGCCGCTGTGGAGGCGTCAAGGTATCCGCCGACTCCCCAAGGTGTGCCGCACGCGCCCGGGGAGGTCGGGACGCTCATGGCCTTGTAGCGAGCCTCCTGCCGCGCTGTCTGCCCCGGTCGCCGTGGACTTCCAGCTCATCAACACTGCCGCCCCTGGCGTCCAGGGCTCCAGAAGTTGCACGCCCCCCGTGGGCTCCCACCCCAGGTCGCCTTGACTTACAAATTACGCCGATAATATTACATTCGAAATCAAAGGAGCCGCACATGACCGCCAGCTACATCATCGACGCCGTCCGGACCCCGCGTGGGCGCGGGAAGATGGGCAAGGGGGCCCTGACCGGACTGCATCCTCAGGAGCTGCTCGCCCAGACGCTCAACGCGCTCCAGCGGCGCGGCGGCTGGGATGCTCGGGAGGTGGGCGACGTCATCGCGGGGTGCGTGTCGCAGGTGAATGAGCAGGGCGCGAACATCGCTCGCAACGCGGTGCTCGCGGCGGGGTGGCCGCAGGAGGTGTCCGCCGTGTCGCTCAACCGCTTCTGCGGCTCCGGGCTCCAGGCGGTGAACTTCGGCGCCATGGGTGTCGCCTCCGGTGCCATGGACTTCGTGGTGACGGGCGGCGTGGAGAGCATGTCGCACCTGTCGCTGGGCGCGGACGGCGGCGGCCAGGACGGCGGCAACGTGCGGCTGCGCGAGCGCGTCTACCAGGTGCCCCAGGGCATCAGCGCGGACCTCATCGCGACGCTGGAGGGCATCACCCGCGAGGACGTGGACGCGTGGGCCCTGCGCTCGCAGCGACAGGCGGCCCGCGCCATCGAGGAGAACCGCTTCGCCAAGGCCCTCTTCGCCGTGAAGGACCCGGCCACCGGCGCCGTGATGCTGGAGCGCGACGAGTACCCTCGCCCGGACACCACCGCGCAGGGCCTGGCCGCGCTCAAGCCCGCGTTCGTCGCCATGGGCGGGACGGCCGTGGGCCCGAACGGCGAGACGCTGGATGGCATCGCGCTTGCCGCGTATCCGCGAGCGAAGCGCATCCAGCACGTGCACACCGCGGGCAACTCCAGCGGCATCGTGGACGGGGCCGCCGTGGTGGCGTTGGCGTCCGAGCGCTACGTGAAGGAGAAGGGGCTCAAGCCCCGCGCCCGCATCCGCGCCATGGCGACGCTGGGCACCGAGCCGCTCCTCATGCTCACCGCCCCCGCCCCTGTGAGCGAGAAGGCCCTGCGCATGGCCGGGATGAAGGCCGGCGACATCGACCTGTGGGAAATCAATGAGGCCTTCGCCGCCGTGGTCCTCCAGACGACGCGCGCGCTGGGCATCGACCCGGACCGGGTGAACGTCAACGGCGGCTCCATCGCGCTGGGCCACCCGCTGGGCGCCACGGGCGCGATGCTCCTGGGCACCGCCCTGGATGAGCTGGAGCGAACGGGCAAGCAGACGGCGCTCATCACCATGTGCATCGGTGGCGGCCAGGGCATCGCCACCATCATCGAGCGCATCTAGCGCCTGGCGTCCGGCAGGCGGCCGCCCCCTCGCGAGCACCTCGCGTGCTCGCCGGGCGGATGCGTTGACAGGAACCATCGTCTCCGACATTAGGAAGGGTCGCTCCCGCAGGCACCGGGGCGCGCGGTCCAGTCGTCTTCGCTGGCCGTGAGGCCTGAGAGACTGGAGCGCCCCATGGATGCACCCGCAGAGCTGCCCCCCCTCATTGCCCAGGCGTCGCAATGGCCCATGGCGCCCGTGATGACCCGGGTGGGGCTGGCCATCGCCATTGGCCTCTTCATTGGCCTGGAGCGAGAGCACAGCCGCAAGACGGGCGTGCGCACGTTCGCGCTCACCGCGCTGATGGGCTGTCTGGGCGGGCTCACCGGTCAGTCCTTCGCGTTGGTGTCCGCGGGCTTCGTCACGCTGCTGGTGCTGCTGATGAACGTCCGGGAGCTGATGCTCCACCAGCGCCTGGCGCTCACCACGTCCACCGCCCTGATGGTGGTGGCCTTCTGCGGCATCCTGTGCGGCATGGGCCACACGTTCACGCCCATCGTCGTGGGCGTGCTGACGACGGCGCTGCTCGCATGGAAGCAGTCCATCGTGGGCTTCGTGGGCGGATTGTCGGACAAGGAGCTGCGCTCCGCCGTCCTGCTCGCGGTGCTGACGTTCGTCGTGTTCCCCGTGCTGCCCGCGCATCCGGTGGACCCATGGGGCCTCATCGAGCCCCAGTCCAACTGGGCCAGCGTCATCATCATCGCGGCGGTGGGCTTCGTGAACTACATGCTCATGAAGACGCTGGGGCCCAAGGGCATGGAGGTCACCGCGTTCTTCGGCGGGCTGGTGAACAGCCGCAAGGTCATCGTGGAGCTGGCCACGCGCCTGAAGGAGGTGGGCGCGCCGCTGCTTCCTTCCGCCTACCGGGGCATCCTCCTGGCCACCGTCGCGATGCTGCTGCGCAATGGCCTCATCGTCATCATCTTCGCCTCGCAGGCCGCCGTGCACTGCGCCATCCCGTTCACGTTCATGCTGCTGGTGAGCGCGGTGCTGTGGCGCCGCTCTCCCGTGCAGGCGTCCACGGAGGGCACGCCCCGCCTGGCGCTGGAGTCGCCCTTCCGCCTGATGGCGGCCCTCAAGTTCGGCGGCGTGTTCCTGGCGCTCAACGTCGCGGGCGCGCTGGCGCAGCGCAACTTCGGGTCCGGGAGCTTCTACTTCGTCAGCATCCTGGGGGGCTTCCTGTCGAGCGCGTCGTCCATCGCCTCGGCCGCCACGCTCATCAGCCACAACGAGATTTCCGCGGTCACGGGCGTCAACGGCGTCATCCTCTCCAGCCTCACCAGCATCGTGGTGAACATCCCGCTCATCCGGAGCATGGCGAAGGAGGCGTCCTTCCGGCGCCGCGTGTCCACCGCCCTGCTGGCCGTGGCGGTGGTGGGGCTGGTGGGCGTGGGGCTCAACCTGATGGTCTTCGAGACCCTCCTCCACCACACCTGAGGCCGGGCGTCAGGCGTCCACGAAGGACACCAGCGCGTCGCGGATGGCGTCGAACGGCGCGATGTCTCGGCGGGCGCGGCAGAGGATCAACGCGCCCTCCACCGAGGCCAGGATGAGGGACGCCGCGCTGGCCGCCTTCGCCTTCGGCAATCCCGCCGTGGCGAGCCGCGCCTCCAGCTCGCGCTCCCAGGAAATGAAGACCTTCGCCGCGCGCGCGCCCAGCTCCGGGTGCGCGAGCCGCTCGTTCGCCACCGCCGCGATGGCGCAGCCCGCCTGACAGTCGGTCTTCACCAGCACCTTGCGCCAGGCCTCGAAGAAGCGCTGCACCACCTGCGCCGGGGTCGCGCCCTCACCTTCTCGCAATGCCGTGAGCACGCGCTCTCCCACCAGCGCGATGGCCTCCGCCGCGAGCGCGTCCTTCCCATCCGGGAAGTGGTGGTAGATGGAACCCCGGGGCGCACCACTGCGCTCGATGACCTCCGAGAACGACGTGCCCGCCAGGCCCCGCTCGCTGAGGAGCGCGGCGGCCGCGTACACCATCCGCTCCCGCGGGGTCCTTTCGGACGCGACCGCAGCCGCCTCCTCCTGCTTCTTCGTTCGCCGGGCCATCGGTCCCCATTGACTATGACGAGCGTCTTAATTAGTTCTGGGGCACGACTATGACAACCGTCATAGTGAACAAGGACCCCCGCCCATGCCGATGATCGACATCACCGCTTCCGACGGACTCTTCTCCCCCGCGAACGAGGCCGTGCTGCTGAAGCGGGCGACGGACTGCCTCCTCCAATGGGAGAAGGTGTCGGGCATCCCCTACGCGGTCGCGAACACCGGCGCGTTCCTGAGCGTGTTGCCGCGGAGGCGGACCACGTCCGGCGGCAAGGGTGCGGGCGTGGTCCGCATCCAGGTGCTCACGCCCGCGAAGTCGCTGAGCCAGGAGCAGCGCTCGGGCATCGCCGCGGGCCTCACCGACATCGTGCACGAGCTGGCCGACGACGCGGACATCCGCGAGCGCACCTGGGTGCTGTTCCACGAAGCCGTGGACGGCGGCTGGGGCATCGCGGGGAAGGCGTTCACCAACGCGGACCTCGTGGACGCGGTCCGCGCGAGCGCCATCGCCTCCCGCCGCTGAAGGCCCCCGCTGGGTCCACTTCAGCGGGAGCCTCCAAGGTCCTGACGCTCAGGGCGTGGGCGACACCTGGTGGGGCACCACGCGATAGCCCGCGTTGCCGGTGCCCAGCTGTCCTTCGCCATTGAGGCCCCACGCCCACACAGCCCCGGAGGCGCGGCGCGCGAACGAGTGGTAGGTGCCCGCCGCGATGGCCGTCGCGTCGATGATGCCCGGCACCTGGGCGGGCGCGAGCTGATCATCGGTGAAGCCGTCCCCCAGCTGGCCGTTGCCGTTGTAGCCCCACGCCCACACGGTGCCGTCGGACTGGAGCGCAATCGTGTGCGCGCTCCCCGCGGCGATGGCCGTGCCGCCCGTGAAGCCCAGGGCCTTCACCGGCGAGCGCCCCTTGGAGCCACTGCCATCGCCCAGCTGCCCCCGGGAGTTGTCGCCCCACGCCCACACCGTGCCATCCGTCTTGAGCGCCACGCCGTGGCTGTTGCCCGCGGCCACGGAGGTGACGTCCCCGAGCCCGGGCACCGGGCCCGGCGTGGTCCGAGGCGGCCAATTCGAGTTCGAGCCGTCGCCCAGCTGTCCCAGGCCGTTGCTGCCCCAGGTCCACACGGCGCCGTCCGTCTTGAGCGCCACCGAGAAGCCGCCGCCCGCCGCGACGGCCCGAACGTCCGTGAGGCCAGGAACGGCCAGGGGCGTCGCGCGGCTCGTGGTGGTGCCATCTCCCAGCGTCCCGGAGCCATTGCTCCCCCAGGCCCACACCGTGCCGTCCGACCGGCGGGCCAGCACGAAGCCTTCCCCCGCGGCCAGCTCGGTCACGTCCGTCAGCCCGGGCACCTGCGCGGGCGAGGCGCGGGACACCGTCGTGCCGTCGCCCAGCTGCCCGCTCGCGTTGTCGCCCCAGGCCCACACGGTGCCATCCGTCTTCAACGCCAGCGCGGTCGAGCCTCGCGCGAAGACAGCCGCCACGGACCCGAGCCCCGGCACCTGCGCGGGAGCCCAATGGTTCTGCGTCGTGCCGTCGCCCAGCTGGCTCTTCTCGTTCCGGCCCCAGGTCCACACCGTTCCGTCGGGCTTCACACCCACGGAGAAGAAGTCCCCGCCCGCACCGCCGTCCACGTGGGCGCCGTCACGGCGGCCCGCGCCACGCCCGGGTCCGCGGCCTCCTCCGCCGGAGCCACCGGGCCCGCGCAGCCCGAAAGCCAACCCAGACACAACACCAGCCCCAGGACGAAACGGCTCCGACCACCGCCGCGCACCGCTGACATGACAGCCCCCCTGCAAGGAATTGGAATCAAACAGGCGCACCATGGCAGCAAAGCCTGTCTGATTCCAAACCCCGGGGGCCGTCAGGCCACGCAATGCCTTACGGCAGGTACCGCCACGACGCCGTCACGGCCGGCTGGAAGCAGTGCACGTGGGCCTTGGTGGCGCTGGGAATCTCCTGGACGACGCCCGCCCCGTAGCCCTGCGTGCGGCACCACTGGCTCACCTCCAGGCGCGAACCCGGGGCGGTGTAGTCGCCCAGGTTGGACACCGGCCCCAGCGCGGACTTCTCCACATCTGTCCGGAGCCCGGAGTTGAAGCAGCCCACCCACGGCCGGGACGTGACCTCGAACACCTGCCCTGTCGTCCAGCCCTGGCTGTTGCAGAAGCGGTGCGCGGCGGCGGTGCAGTGGGTGCTCGTCACGCCGCGCTCGTCGGTGCAGCCCGCGTGGATGCGCGTCAGCTCCTCGAACGTCACGGCCACGCTTTCATGCTGGATGGGCGCGCACGCCACCGTCAGGTCCGTGGCCGTGGACGTCACCGGCACGCCCGCCAGCGAGATGGGCGGACGGTTGCTGACGAGCTGCATGATGGTGTCCCAGGTGTTGGTGCTGCTCGCCATGGCGTCGCCCGCGCCCCGCTGCGCGCAGGCCCGGTGCATCGCGGACAGGCACGCCGCCGAGTTCAACGCGCTGGTGCCATTGCACGCCGGAGCCTGGGCGCTCATCACGAACTGACCCGCGGAGGGCGTGTGCTGGATGGCCTCTTCGCGGCAGTTGGCGCCGTGCGCGGTCATGCAGATGCTCCGGTTGGAGCGCGCGTGCGTGAAGATGCGCACCTCGTCGATGGCGCCCCGGAACGAGCCCTCGCCGTTCGCCGGGCAGCGCTGCGTGTCCAGGTTCGCGCCCGCGCCGATGTAGAGCGTCCCCGTGCCCAGCCGGGCCGTCCCCGGAACGACAGGCAGCGCGCGGTTCGTGGGCACGCCGTTGAGGTACTCCTGGAAGACGCCGGTGGTGCCGTCCCACGTATAGGCCAGGTGGCTCCACTGCCCCACGGGCAGCACCGGGCCGCCGCCCAGTCGCACGCGCTGGCCGTTGACGACCAGGGAGAACTGCGGCTGGTTGCTGGCCTCGTAGATGATGTCCAGCCCGCCGGACTTGTGCATCAGGTAGCGGTAGGGATTGCCGGTGGTGCACCCCTGCTGGATGTCCGCGTCCGGCCGCACCGCGAACTCCACCGACAGGCCACGCACGAACGCGCCCACGCCGGGCACCGTGCTGGACGGATCCGCCAGGTTCACCGCGAGCGCGCTCCCTCCAGGCACCACCAGCGCCTTGCCCTTGCCGTGCGGCTGCCACAGCGAGTCCGGCGAGGAGCGCGTCAGCGCGTTGCCCGGCGAGATGGAGGCGCCCCCCACCAGAGTGCCCGTGAAGAAGCGGCCGGACAGGTCCGGCGTGCGCGTGAGGTCATACGCTCCGGCGCGCGTGACGAGCTCGTTCATGGGCAGGAAGAGCAGGTGGAAGGGGTCCATCAACTCGCCCAGGTCCACCTCGTTGTAGTCGGCGGTGTTGCTGCCGAAGAGAGCCAGCACGTCGTGCGTCTTCGTCACCGGCAGGTAATGCGCGGCATTGCTCTGCCCGGGCGGGAAGCTCTGCGAGGGCAGGCGCTCCTGCTCGAAGTTCCACATGGGCCCCGAGTAGAAGAGGTGCGCGATGTCCATGCGGTCCGTGTTGATGGCCCCGTCGATGTGGTACGCGGTCCAGTTCGTATCCGCGCCCACCAGGCTCACTGCCTCACGTCGCGCGCCGTCCGTGTACGTGACGGCGATGTAGACGAGGTTGCGGCCCTCGTGGTCCACCCACGCGTAGGCACCGCGCACCAGCGCACCGGAAGTGGTGTCGCCGAAGTCCTCGCCCGTGGCCGCCTTCAGCCGCTTCCATGCCAGCGGGTAGCGCTTCACGCCCGCGTTCGTGTCGTTGAACATCATCGACAGGGGACGCGGGTTGCTCCAGCCCGTGGCCGCGCACGGCGTAGGGTTGTACGCGTACATCATGTGGTCGATGCCGCCGGTGTTCGCGGGCGCGCCCTGGTAGATGATCAACCGGCCGTCGGACGTCATCGTGGGCTCGATGCCGCGAATCGTGGCGCCGGTGACGGTGCGCAGCGTCTCCAGCGGACCGGTGCTGAACGATGCAATGTCCGCCGCCGTCGTGAAGGGCTGGGACACGCGGATGTCCGTCGTGCGCCGCCGGAAGACGTTGTCCCCGTTGAACATCATCGAGTCGAAGAGGAACGGCTGGTACACCGCGACGCCGCTCGACAGCGCGTAGGGCTGGGCGGGGTTGGTGAAGCAGAACGCCAGCGCGTTCTCCCCGTTGCGCACGGTCACCGTCTTCCCCGCGGAGAAGGTGCCCGCGAACGACGGCTTGCCCGCCGAGTCGTACGTCACCGCCTCCGGACGGAACACACGGGCAATCCACGTGGTCGTCGTGGTCGCGGGGTCCTCGCCGATGTTGCCCACGAAGATGCGCCCGTCCACCGTGGACGAGTGCCCGTTCGCCCCGAACGGCGTCCCGATGCGCGTGTTCACCAGCGACGGCCGGCCTTGCGCGAACACCGCCCCGGGCAAGCCCGCGAGCGCCGTCCCAAGCATGACACCCAGGGCCCCACTAAGTAACTTTTTCATGGAAATAAGGTTAAGCCATTTTACCTGCTCTGATCTAAGTGGGGCGGGTCCCGGCTCCCTGTCGGAGCTGGACACACCTTCGAGGAAGACGATGGCGACGAGAGCCGGGAAGACGCTGTGGGCGCTGGCGGCGGTGCTGGGGCTGACGGCCTGTGGTGGGGGCTCCGCTCCCGCGCAGGACTCGATGCTGACGACGCCGGTGGTGGCGGAGCGGGAGCAGTCCGCCACGGCGGCGCCGCTGGGCCAGACGGTGTGGCTGAAGGCGTGCGCGACGCAGAAGTACGTGTCGGCGGACCGGAACCTGGGGACCACCGCGCCGCTCGTCGCCAACCGTGACAGCGCGCAGGGGTGGGAGCAGTTCCAGGTGGGTGACGCGGGCAACGACTTCATCTCGCTGCGCGTGGTGGAGACGGGCCTGTACGTGTCCGCGGATCCGAACGCGGGCGGTCAGGTGACGGGCTTCCGCACGGCGGTGGGTGACTGGGAGCGCTTCACCTGGGTGCCCTTCGCGGACGGCTCCGTGGGCCTGCGCGCCAAGAGCACCGGCCAATACGTGTCCGCGGACACGAACCTGGGCGCCAGCGCGCCGCTGTACGCCAACCGCGCCACGGCCGGCTGCTGGGAGTCGTTCTCCTTTGGCGTCGTGGGCGGTGGTGGCGAGGACCGCTGGGTGCAGGTCTGGAGCGACGAGTTCGACGGCAACAGCGTCAACACGGCCAACTGGACGCCCAACACAACGGTGCACGTGAACAGCGAGCAGCAGCAGTACACGAACTCCGGCGACAACATCTCCGTGAGCAACGGAACGCTGAAGCTCACCGCGCGCCTGCAGTGGAACAACGGCTACCCGTTCACCTCCGGCCGGCTGGAGAGCGCGGGCAAGCGCGAGTTCAGCCACGGCCGCATCGAGGCGCGCATCAAGATGCCGGTCGGCGCGGGCCTGTGGCCGGCGTTCTGGATGCTGGGCAATGACATCAACTCCGTGGGCTGGCCCGCGTGTGGCGAGCTCGACATCATGGAGAACGTCGGCTACGGCGACTGGGTGTCCGGGGCGCTGCACGGCCCGGGCTACTCCGGCAACACGCCCATCAACGGCCGCTTCTACCCGTCGTCCAGCGTGAGCAACTGGCACGTGTACCGCACGGAGTACTCGTCCTCGGACATCAAGTGGTACATCGACGGGGCGCTGGTGAAGACCACGACGCGCGCGGAGGTGCTGCGCTACGGCGCGTGGGCCTACGACAAGCCGCTGTTCATCATCCTCAACCTCGCGGTGGGTGGCGGCTATCCGTTCGGTGTGAATGGCGCCTCGACGCCGTACTACGGCGTGCCGCAGTCCACGGTGGACCTGGTGCGCAACGCGCCGCAGACCATGGAAGTGGACTGGGTGCGCGCCTACCAGTGGCGGTAGGCTCAACGGCATGACGCTTCCGCCCCTCCTCCTGCTGGCTGACAGCGCTCCGCTGTTCTGGCGCGTGGAGGGGCGTCCCTTCCTGGACTACGTGCGCGTGCTCACCGGCGCGGAGCTGCGTGTGCCTCCGGTGAAGGCCGCGTACCTGGGCGCGTCCAACGGTGACGTGCCGGAGTTCTACGACATCTTCGTCGCGGCCATGGAGGGCATCGGGCTCACGCGCTGCCGGAGCATCCCGGCCGCGCCGTCCGGCGAGGACCTGGCGTGGCTGAAGGACGCCGACGTCATCCTGCTGGCGGGCGGTGACCCACGCGTGGGATGGAACGCGTTCCAGGCCCACGGCGTGGACTCGATTCTCCGCGAGCGGCATCAGTCCGGCGCGGTGCTGATGGGCGTGTCCGCCGGGGCCATGCACCTGGGCCTGGGCGCGTGGTGTGAAGATTTGCCCGGCGAAGGCGAGCCCTTCCCGGTGCTGGGCCTCGCGCCCTACCTCATCGGCGTGCACGAGCCGCCCGAGTGGCCCGGCCTCAAGGCCGCCCTCCGGCGCATGGGATTGCCCACGCGGGCGTTGGGCATTCCGCAGGGGGGCGGCGTGCTCCTGCACGCGGACGGCAGCGTGGAGCCCGTGCGGCAGACCGTGGTGGACGTGACGGTGGACGTGGAGGGGCGGCTGCACGAATCGCTGCTCATGCCTCCGGCCACGCCGTACCGGGGCGAGCCCCCCGAAGCGCCGGTGGACCGGCGGACGCTCCAGTAGATGGCTCCCTTTCGAGGAACGACGATGGCGACGAGCACGTACAGGACGGTGACGGCGTGGGCGCTGGTGGCGGGGCTGATGGCGTGCGCGGGGGCACCGAAGCGCGCGGGAACAGTGGCTGGCGCGGCGGACGGATGGGTCCAGGTGTGGAGTGACGAGTTCGACGGCACGGAGGTGGACGCGAGCAACTGGCGCATCCAGACCGAGAAGCTCACGGCGCGGATTCAGACGGCCAACGGATACCCGTTCACGTCGGGCCGGGTGGAGAGCGCGGGCAAGCGGGAGTTCAAGCACGGCCGCGTCGAGGCGCGCATCAAGCTGCCGGTGGGCGTGGGGCTCTGGCCGGCGTTCTGGATGCTGGGCGGAGACATCCACACGGCGGGGTGGCCGGCGTGCGGGGAGCTCGACATCATGGAGAACGTTGGCTACGGCGACTGGGTGTCCGTCGCGTTGCATGGGCCGGGCTACAGCGGCAACACGCCCATCAACGGCCGCTTCTTTCCGCGCACTCCGGTGAGCGACTGGCACGAGTACGGCGTGGAGTCGTCGCCGGAGGCCATCCACTGGTACATCGACGGGGAGCGCGTGAAGACGTCCACCCGTGAAGAGGTGGAGCGCCACGGCGCGTGGGCCTACGACAAGCCCCTCTTCATCATCTTCAACTTCGCGGTGGGCGGCGGCTACCCGGAGGGCGTCAATAAGGCGAAGGAGCCGTACTTTGGCGTGCCTCAGGCCACCGCGGACCTGCTGCGCAACGCACCGCAGACCATGGAAGTGGACTGGGTGCGCGTCTCCGAAAAGCGCTGAGGCCTCCCTCCAACGGGGGATGGTTCGCACCGCGGCCGGGTTCCTAGGGTGTTCCTCCTTGGGAGGAGCAAGCCATGGCGGTCACGGTGGTGGTGGTGTCGGGGCCCATTGGCGCGGGGAAGACGACCCTCGCGCAGGGGCTCGCGCGGCGGTTCGGCGCGCTGCATCTCCACTCGAAGGATTTCCTGCGGAAGCATGGCGGTGACGGTTCCCGGCGCACGCGCCAGGAGTTGACCGTCGCGCTGGACCGCGAGACGGGAGGGCGCTGGCTGGCGGACGGAGTGCTCGCCGCGCTTCGGGGCCACGGCCTGGACGCCCCCAGGCTGATCATCGTGGATGCCGCGAGCAGCGAGGCGCAGCTGGACGGCCTGCGCGGAAGCCCAGGGCTCCGCGTCGTGCACGTCCACCTGGAGACGCCGGAACCGGAGCAGGCCCGGCGCGACGCGGAGCCAGACAGTTTCGAAGCGGCCTGGGCGCATTCCGCCGAGCGTGCGGTGCACGCGTTGGCCTCGCTGGCGGAGCTCGTGGTCGACACGGCGAAGACTCCACCCGACGCTGTACTCGTGCGGGTGGCCAGCCGGCTCGGGCTGTATGGGCGGCCCGGCGAACGGCTCGTGGACCTCATCGTCCCGGGGCCCCATGACGGTGTGGATACGCGGCCCCTCACGGCGCAGCTCGCGCCTCACTACGCCGTGCTGTTTCGACCAGACGGGCCAGACCCGAGGCCCTCACGTGAGGAACTGGAGGACGCCTTCGCCCGAGGACACCGCGTGCTCGTCGAATGCGCGGGGCCTTCCGCCAGCGGCTGCATCCAGGCGGCGGGCATCGCGCCGGGGCGGGTGCGGCGGGTGGTCCTGGCGTGCAGCTCGGAAGGCCGCGCGTTCGACTGGGTGGGGCTGCGCGAGGCTGCTTCCCTCAATGCCCCCACGGACCTGGCGCTCATATTCGCGGGCGACCTGGCTGCGACCAACTGGGCAGCACGGCGCTTCGACCAGCTCACCGACGCGGCCCGTCACCACCTGGAAGAACTCGAGCGCGTCGCGGGTGCGCCCGTGTCCTTCCTCGCCCCCTCGCTGGAGGCCCGCCACCTCATCGAGCGGCGGCCCTGGTGAGCCGGGCGCCCACGAATCGCCGAAACCTTTTCTGATTTTCCGGGTTGGGGTGTCCGTACAGCAACCGTTCCCGGAGCCCGCGTGCCCCTCCCCTTCCCAACACCGAGCCGATGGCTACTGCCCGGGCTGCTGCTGCTCGGGTTCGCCCCCCAGGCCGTGGCCATGCCCACCGGTCCCGGCACCTTCTGCGCCGAGTACCCCAACGCGCCCGCATGCCAGGGCACCCAGCCGGCCTGCACGTACTGCCACGTGGCTCCGCCCCAGCGGAACGGCTACGGCGCCGCGCTGGAGCCGCACCTCGCCCCTGGTAAGCCGCGCCCCCTTTCCGACGCGGACTTCGCCGCTGCCCTCCCCGCCGCGCTGCGTGCCATCGCCTCGGAGGACGCCGACGGCGACGGCGCCCCCAACCAGTTCGAGGTCGAGCAGGGCTCGCTGCCCGGCGACGCCACCAGCGTCCCGCCCAGCGGCGTCTGCGGCGGCGGAGAGAACCCCCAGTTCAAGGTCTGCCAGTACGACCCGCGCTTCGCGTACCGCCGCATGCTCAGCGACTTCTGCGGCACGTCCCCCACCTACGCCCAGGTGGTCAGCTTCCTGGAGCTGGGCAACGAGGAGAAGCAGCGCGCCTTCATCGACCAGGAGCTGGACCGCTGCCTCCAGTCCGATTTCTGGCGAGGCAAGCACGGGCAGCTCTGGAAGGTGGCCCACCCGAAGATCCGCCCCGTCGGCTCCATCAAGTCCGGCGAGGACGCAGGCATCATTCCCCTGGCGGACTACTACGACGACTACGCCCTCTTCACCTGGTCCCAGACGGACGACCACGACGCGCGCGACGTCCTCACCGCCAGCTTCTACGTGAAGCGCTCGGGCTCGAGCCCCACCACGTACACCACCGCCAACAGCCTCTCCTCCCAGTTCGTGGAGGCCTCGCGCCGCGCCGGCAACATGACGAGCGCGTGGACGCTGACCTCGTTCGTCATGTTCACCGCGCTGCCGCGCAACGCCGCGTCGCAGATGTACCGCGCGTACCTGGGCCTGGACATCGCGAAGCAGGAGGGCCTGCACAGCGTCCCCAACGAGCCGCGCGACTACGACGCCAAGGGCGTCCAGGCGCCCCAGTGCGCCGCGTGCCACGCGACGTTGGACCCGCTGTCGTATCCGTACCGCAACTACAACGGTCTGGGCGGGCTGCCCAACCGCTACATCCCCAACCGGCTGGAGCTGCTCTTCCCCAACGAAGCGGCCACGCTGAAGAACACGCCCGAACAGGGCGTCATCCTGGGCCAGCCCGTGAACAACCTCATGGAGTGGGCCGGGGTCGCCGCCAACAGCGACGCCTTCGCCATCTCCACCGTCACGGACTACTGGAAGCTGCTCGTCGGCCACGCGCCCCTGCCAGAAGAGAACGAGGAGTTCGTCCGCACCTGGCAGGCCTTCCGCACGACGCACGCGTACCGCGTGCAGAAGATGCTTCACGACCTCATCCGCACGGAGGCCTACGGTGCGCCCTGAACGCCTGCTGTTGACCTGTCTGCTGCTCACGGGCTGCTCCGACAAGCTCCCCCCCGCCGTCGACCTGGGACCGGACGCGAACCCCGGCGTGACGCCCGAATGGGACGGCGGCGTCGCCAAGTCCCAGAAGGGAAACCTGCGCTTCAAGGGCCCCGAGCGCCTGTCGCTCGACCTGGCCCAGGCGCTGGAGCTGCCCGCTGCGTCCGTGTGCAACGAACTGGGTCAGTACCCCTGCCAGAACGTGCACGGCGTAGCGCTGGGCGGCGTGGACCCCTATCAGCACAGCGTCTACGAAACCGCCCCCGTCACGGGCGCAACCACGCCCATCGCAGTGGAGCGCACCGTGCTCTCCGCCTGCAACGCACGCATCGCGCTGGACGTGAACACGCCCGCCGCCGCGGTGGTGTTCAAGAATGTGGTCCTCAGCGCGGACGGCAGGCTGGCGGACGCAGCGAGCCCGGCTGTCGCCACGGCGGTGACATCCCTGGTGCGCCGAGCGTGGTTGCGCGACCCGACCCAGGATGAGCGGGACACGCTGGTGCGTCTGTCCGCCGACGTACAGGCCACCGGTGTGGCCACGCCAGGAGTCGCGTGGATGCAGGCCGCGTGTCTCGCCGTCTTCTCTCCCGCCGAAGCCGTCTTCTACTGAGGAACCCCTCCCATGACCCTCAAGACCACGGGCCGGCTGTCGCGCCGGGAGATGCTGCGGGCACTGTCACTCTGCGCGGCGGGCACCACGCTCGCGCCCTTCCTCTCCGGCTGCCGGGACTCGCTCCAGACGCCCGAGTCCCTGGAGAAGCCAGGCCGCAAGCGCGACGCGCTCGACGGCAAGCCGAAGTTCCTCATCGTCATCGGGGCGGCTGGGGGCGCGTCCATCGTGGACAGCTTCCTCGCGGTACGCCAATCCGAGTCCTCCAACGCCGCCGCGTTCAACACCTTCCCGGACGCGCAGGTGCAGGGCGTGGCGGACAGTCCCTTCCGCGCGGTGAAGTACAGCAACTCGCGCCTGGGCAGCATCAACATCCCGGTCGACACCGACCAGTTGGCGTTCGTGAAGAAGCACGCGAGCGAGATGCTGGTGGCCACCTCCGTGGGCACGTCCGTGAATCACGGCATCGCGCAGAAGCGCTCGCTGACCGGCAACGGCGCGTGGCGGGGCCGCACGCTCCAGGAGGCCGTCGCGCTCCAGTGGGGAGGCGGCATGCCGCTGCCCAACGTCAACATGGGCACGGGCGGCTACGCCGAGCGCGGCACCGACGACAGCCTGCCCCTGTCCTGCTTCGGGGAGCCCGTGGTTAACCCGTCGCTGTGGCCCCTGGGCCTGGATGGCTCGCGAGGCATCGCCGGAGCGCCGCCGAAGGACGTCATCGCGCTGGCTCGGAGCACGCGGGACGCCCTGGACCAGAAATCCATCTTCGGCCGCACCTTCCAGGACAGCGGCGCGCTGAAGCGCTGGAGCGAACAGCGCGGCGTGCAGCAGCCGAAGCTGGAGGCCCTGGACCTCATCACGAAGCTCAACGTCCTGCCGAACCTGCCATCCATTCCCCTGTCGAAGTATGGGCTGGAGAGCTCACCGGACGGGGCGCGGCTGCGAGAGGTCTTCCCCGGCTTCTTCACGGATCCCGTGCAGGGCCAGGCGGCGCTCGCGTTCCTGCTGCTCAAGTACCGCGTGTCCGTGTCGGTGACGCTGGGGCCGGACTTCAACGTCGCGGTGGGCGGGCCCAACGGCATCGCCAATCCACCGCTCGCGTTCGACATCAGCCACAACGACCACCGGGGCGGACAGGCCTTCATGTGGGCGCGCATCCTGTCCACGGTGGACTCGCTGATCACGCTGCTCAAGGCGGAGCCATTCGACGCGAACTCAGGCGAGTCCATGTGGGACCGCACGCTCATCTACGTGGCCACGGAGTTCGGCCGCACGCGTCCGCGCCCCTCCGGCGCCACGGAGTTCGGTTCGGGCCACGACCTCAACAATGGCTTCCTGCTGCTGTCGCCCATGGTGAAGGGCAACACCGTGCTGGGAGGCGTGGATCCGAACACCACCCTCACCTACGGCTTCGACGCGCGCACCGGCGAGCGCCAACCAGGCAAGGTGACCTCCAACGAGCCGGACATCTTCTCCGGAGTCCTCACCGCCATGGGCGCGGACCTGAGCGGCAGCGGCCTGCCCGACGCCAGCGCATTCAAGCGAACCTGAAGCCTCCCAGGTCCGGAACCGCCCGAACTGGGGCAACGGACGGAGGCGCCCGCCCGGGACCGGTTGCCTCAAAACCTGTCCGACAGTCGGACAGGTTTTTCTCCGACCGGGCCCGGAGGGTGCCCCCTGGCTGGCAATGAGAAGGGTGGGCTCGCACGTCCATGTCAGACCCCTGTGGTTGGATGGCGATGCTGGGACGAGGAGGGGGAGTGGGGATGGAACGGCGAGGACTCGTGGCCTATGTGGAGGCGCAAATCGAGCGCGATATCGCGCTGGGGCGTCTGCACCCGAGCGGACAATTCGGCTCCGAAGCGAAGCTGGCGCGCCGCTATGAGGTGTGTCGGGGCACCATCCGCGAGGCGCTGAGGCGGCTGGCGGCGCGAGGCCTGGTGGTGCAGCGCCCCGGACGCAAGACGCGCGCGGTGCCGCTGGATGAGTCACTGACGCTGGAGAACCTGGGGCTGGCGCTGCATGACTCGAGCAACCCGGATGCCCGGTGGCTTCTGGAGGGCTACTTCAGCCTCAAGCGTCAGGTGCTGGTGGAGCTTCTGGCCGACTGCTGCGCGAGGGCCTCGGACCTCGACCTGGACCGGCTGGGGAGCACGTGCTACCAGCTCCAGGACGCGGCGCGCTGGGAGTCAGGGGAAACCTGCGCGCAGGTGGAGTTCGAGTTGCTGCGGCATGCGGCGCGGGTGGCGGCGCGTCCCGGGCACGTCCTCCTCGTTCAGTCTCTGCAGCGGGCCTTCCTGGGAGGAGCCGCCCAACTGCTGCCGCTCATGGGCGGAGAGGCGCTGCGCGAGTGTGCCTTCCGCGCGATGGCGATTCTGAACGAGCGCGACGTGCAGGCACTTCAGCATGAGCTGCCAGCGCTGCTGAAGGCTCGCGATGAGCGCGTGCTGAATGCCTTCGCTCCCGTCCCCATGAAGCCTGCGTCCCCCGAGGCCCCATGCGCCCAGGAGGGACTCGTTGGTGCGCCCGTGGCAGCCACTGAGATGGCGGACGCGCCGGAGGTACGCCCTTCAGTCGAGGAGCGGAGCCCCGGTTGCCTTGAACCGGACTCCGAGGACACCGAGGCGCTCGGGGTTGCGCCGTGCCCTCAGGTGCAAGCCCTCTCCGTGGCTCCGGCCAGCGAGGCACTGCTGTCTCCAACAGCTCCGGGGCCTACTCCCCCTGAGATTGATGGAGCGCGCGCCGAGAGAGAGGTAATGGGCTCGGCCTTGGGCAACCTGTCCAGCTGTCGGGCTGATGGGGACGGTTCGTCTCCGGAGAGCGGCCTCCCGCGGATCGACGCTTCAGCTACCGGCCCTTGTGGACCACCCTGCGCGAGCCTTGCTTGCGCGCAGGATGGGTCAACATGCCTCGGGCCTCCTGATCAGCCGCCGTAGCAGTTCAGGGTCGAGCCGCCACAGTAGCTGGAGCCGGAGTTGCTCCAGGAGCCCGCCGAGTTGGTGCAGATCTGGTTCTGCCGGCGCTCCAGCGTGGGCGTGCAGCAGCCCACCTTGATGGTGCGCGTCTGGCCGGGGATGCAGCCTGCCTGCGCGGACACCTCCTGCGTGTCCTCCTGCAGCGGTGCGCCCTCCTCCGGCGCCTCCACGCCACAGCCCACGGTCCCCAGCAGGCAGCCCACCAGCAACAGTCCCCGCTTCAGCGTCTTCATGTGTCGCTCCCGGTTGTCGTGCTTCACGGCGGCCCGGGACGCTATCAGGGACTTCCGTCTTCACCAGGATGCACGGGATTGCCCGAGCCCGGGAGTCGGGCCCACAACACCGTGGCGTTGGGCCGGGCGGGCTCCGGGGTGATGCCCAGCCTCTTGAAGTCCTTCGAGTAGCGCGAGCCCTTCAACACCACCACCCGGCGTGCCACGCGCCGGGCTTGGTCCACCGTCTCGCGCGTCAGCGGCGAGTAGTCCGCGTGGCGGCGCAGCGCTTCGAACGCGGCGGAGGACTTGCGCTCGCGCTCGAACATCGGATCGAAGAGCACCACGTCGACCGCGCCGTCCGGCAGCCCGCGCAGGAACTCCGCCGCGTCCGCGTACACCGCGCTCACCGCGCAGGCGGCCGGGTGGCGCTCGAGCCCCTTGAGCCCGTGCCGCGCCAGGAGATACAGCGCCGGACTCTTCTCCAGCGCGATGACGCTTCCGCTCGGCCCCACCAGCCGCGCCGCCACCTGCGCATCCGCCCCCAGGCCCAGCGTGCAGTCCAACACGCGCTCCCCTTCGCGCAGGCCCGCGACGCGCACGAGCTGGTCCTCCATCACGCCCGCGTCCAGCTGCTTCACTCGCAGGTGCGCCAGCCCCGGTGAGAAGCGCAGCGTCCCTTCCGCGTCCACCAGCGACACCGCCGTGGACTCGAAGACAATGAGCGCGTCCGCCATGTCGGTGAGCAGCTTCTTCAGGGGCAGCTTGTGGTGGCGCTCCACATACGGCACGCCCACCGCCTCCGCCGCACTCCGCGCACGCTGTGCGAGCGGTGCGTCCACCCGGTCCGACGTGGTGACCACCAACGGCTGGCGGGAGGAAGTCTGCGTTCCGGGCGGAAGGGACATGGGACGGCACAGCCTACCCCGCGCGCAAGCCGTCCCTCCGGGACATGCGCCTGTCCACCGCCCATCACCCCACCGTCCCCCGGGACGCATGGCCC
>NZ_RAWF01000717.1:0-413 GCF_003612075.1 Corallococcus sp. CA041A | reverse complement strand
GAATATAATTATGCTCTTGAGAAAATATAACCTTTATATGGCTTACCTGTATTCAATCATTTAGTAATTTGGTCTTTGTTAGCTTGAATGTTTTTATTCTTTAAAAATTTTACTACTGCAGTTATACTAGAAAACTCTTGAGTTTCTACTTCGTCTTCCTTTTTAATTATAATAGGTTTACTAAACTTAGATCTAGAGGTAGCTTTTAAGAATTCCTCTTTTTTAGTTGAAAAAATATCCACATATTCAGGAAAACTTAAGTTAGCTTCAAATGCTCCCTCTATAGGAGTATCCGTAATCTTAAAAAAATTTAAATAACTATCCCCATTTTTAATACAATTAGTGCAAGTTGCATAATGTATACCTAAATTACTTTTTATTTGATTTAAAGATTTACCGCAATAATATAAAGT
>NZ_RAWF01000716.1:0-414 GCF_003612075.1 Corallococcus sp. CA041A | reverse complement strand
GTAGGTACATAGTTCCACTGCCATATACTGGTACACAAGCAAGCTTCCTAGATCAGTGAAAATGATCTTGAACTTGGACTCTCTAAGATGATGCTTATTCGTGTGTCGGAGATGAGGTCAATTCATGGTACTCGATTGACTAGAAGGGCAGTAGCGGGACGCTGTGCCACCAAGTTCCCTTTTGCGTAATGAGGAATTTTGCTACGTGAGGTCTGCTGACAATTCGTTAGACGAGCCAACAGCATTGCCAATGCTGATAGATCGGAGTCTTTCTCCACCTGATGCTGAAGTTGGTTGAAGGCGCATACCTATCGTTAGTATAATGTTACATGCGCCCCCATCCACCCCTACCAGTTTCCAATTGCTGATAGGGCGGGCTGCATAGCATTTACGAGCGATCCATCAGATACTACC
>NZ_RAWF01000715.1:0-414 GCF_003612075.1 Corallococcus sp. CA041A | reverse complement strand
CTGCCAGTGGTGGGTACGCGCACCGAAGCCGCAGCGCGTGCAGCGATAGGCCGGGTTGCGCACCAGCAGCTGGTCGGTGATGTGCTTGAGGTCATGCAGGGTGGCGGTGGAATCGGCTCCCTCGGCGAGGGTCAGATCGATCAGCGCGGATTCGCCACGTACCGACGGGCGATCCTTGAGCTGGCGACCGAGGTAGGCACGGGCCGGCGCCACGCCTTCCTGCTCTTCCATCAACCGGGTCAGCGCCAGTACCGGGGCGATGCCGCGGTAGTGCTCGGTCATCTCCGACAGGAACGCGCGTGCACCTGCCAGATCGCCGACCCTGCGATAGTTCTGCATCAGTGCCGGCAGCAGTTCCGGCAGGTATTCGGGGTCGTTGCGCGCGGCGCGCTCGAAGGCGCGCACGGCGGCCTC
>NZ_RAWF01000714.1:0-415 GCF_003612075.1 Corallococcus sp. CA041A | reverse complement strand
GTGGGCGCATGCGAGACTTATTCCGCCGTTACATGCAGTTTCGTCTGCAGCCCGGCGTCGTTGCTCGAATGCGTATGCACCAGCGTCTTGTCCGGATTCGCATACCGGTAGGCGCGCCGCAGCGCCATCGCCACTTCATGAAAGCCCGACAGAATCAGCTTCTGCTTGTTTGGATACAGCGCGATATCGCCCGCCGCGAACACGCCCGGGCGCGAGGTCTCGTACGCCGTTGTTTCCACCGTAATGCGGCCCGCGCGCATCTCCACGCCCCAGTTGACAATCGGGCCCGGCTCGGAAATCAGACCATACAGGGCGATCAGTTCATCGCAGGGCAGAACGGTTTCGCCGTCGCGCCCGCGGATGGCTGCGCCGGTGAGCGTGCCGTCGGGCGTGCTGTCCAGGCGCGAAAGCATGC
>NZ_RAWF01000713.1:0-416 GCF_003612075.1 Corallococcus sp. CA041A | reverse complement strand
GGCCGGCGATGCCTAAATCCGTCACGTCGGCCATTATTCGATCACCTTCGGGACCGCGAAGAAGCCGTGTTCGGCCTGCGGTGCATTCTTCATCAGGTCGTCGCGGATACCCCCCGCGGTCACGACATCGTCGCGCAGCCGCAGCGTGTTGGGGATGACGGCCGTCATCGGCTCGACGCCGGACGTATCGACCTCTCCCAATTGTTCGATCCAGTGGAGGATGTTGTCCAGTTCCGGGGCGACGCGGGCGGCGTCCTCCTCGGTGATCGCGATGCGGGCGAGGCTCGCGATCTTTCTTACGGTGGCGGTATCGACTGACATGGCCGTGCGGCTAGCATCGCGCGTCGCCGCCGCGCAATGCAATTTGCACTGCCGCGCCCGCTGGGGCACGGGCGGGCACGAAGAGTGGAGTAGTC
>NZ_RAWF01000712.1:0-416 GCF_003612075.1 Corallococcus sp. CA041A | reverse complement strand
GTGATGACCGAGCGGATCACGACCCCGCAGATCCAGTGCGGCATTACCCGTACGACGTCCGCGACCCATGAGGTGATCCGGGCGAATGTCCATCGCTCCCCGATGTACTCCGGTCAGATCAAGAGCTCCGGTCCGCGTTATTGTCCCTCGATCGAGGACAAGATTGTCCGCTTCGGCGACCGTGATGGCCACCAGATCTTCCTGGAGCCGGAGGGGCTCGACGACACCACTGTCTATCCCAATGGCATCTCGACCTCGCTCCCGGAGGAGGTCCAGCTCGCGATCCTCGCCAGCATCCCTGGTCTGGAGCGGGTGAAGATGGTCCGTCCGGGCTATGCCATCGAATACGACCACATCAATCCCCGCGAACTGGACCCGACCTTGCAGACCAAGCGCCTGCGCGGTCTCTTCCTGGC
>NZ_RAWF01000711.1:0-416 GCF_003612075.1 Corallococcus sp. CA041A | reverse complement strand
TCGGTGGCCATCGCGCCCAGAACAACAAGGCCAGCTGGCTTGAGTTTACGTAGCCGCCGTAGCAGCCGGAAGCAGTAAGTCCGCCAGCGCAAACCCGGCTCAGGCCCATCGACGACAACAATGGGTTGGCCCTGCCATCTCCCGACCCTGATGGCGGTACTCGGCCAACTGACGATTTCGAAGTCGTTCATGACGGTGATGGCGGGACGGGTTTGACGAAAGTCGTGAAACACCTCGCCGTCAATCGTGCGCCATATTTTCGCGTCGAAATACTCAGCGATGAGACTCGCCGCCTGGGTAGCGGCCGTTCCGGCGTCATTCCAGCCGCCGAAGGCCACTACGACCCATGGCCGGTCCATGTGTCGAAATCGCATGGTGCCAAGGTTAGCCCCCGCCTTCGTCTGAGACTCATGGCC
>NZ_RAWF01000710.1:0-417 GCF_003612075.1 Corallococcus sp. CA041A | reverse complement strand
GGCTTATATGGAGCAGTCGAGGGTCTTCGTCGGCATGGTGCTGATTCTTATTTTCGGCGAGGTCCTGGGTCTCTACGGGTACGTTTTTCAGACCAAAGACTGGAAGAGCAGCCATACATTCGGAAATCTGTTTACTAACATAACACTTGCCAGCCTCATCGTTGCGCTTATCCTCAACACCAAGAGCAGGGGATGAAAGGTTTGCCTATTTTACCATGACAAACCACACAATACTATACGATACGACACAACGTAACGCAATGCCACGCAACGCAGTACGGAAGGAGAAAGATGAGGAAGGAGATATATCAGAACAGCACGTGTATTTCCCAGAGCGCAATGTATGTCATAGCTTGCATATTAGACGGCGTTTTATGGGGTATGTAGAAATATGGCTCAGCTTTAGAAGTCTTAACA
>NZ_RAWF01000709.1:0-417 GCF_003612075.1 Corallococcus sp. CA041A | reverse complement strand
GATGATGAGTGTGTCAGTCGTGGGAAGTAGGCCCTCGCCTAACAATCTGATCCACTTGAAATGTTGGACGTATGGGTGCTGAGCCCCTCTGACTGCTCTCGGGCCACGTCAAGTTCAAGATTGCCGTAGCTGCCATCAAAGGCAAAGACGTTTCTTACGAAGAATGCGGTCGACACCCATCTTCTTTGTAAAGTTACAATCGCATCTGTTGGGGGAGTCAGCAAAGATGCAATCGGGTCCCTGGCGTCATCTTGGGTCAACAAAGTAATTGGCGAATCCGCCATTGGACGGATATTGGCGTCCCCTTCGAAGACTACATAAGGTCGACATTTTGGACCCATCTTCGTCTTTCTACTCCCCATCAACAACTCACTCTCCTTCACTCTCACTCCCAACAACTCTTCCCCTTCCCTTTAC
>NZ_RAWF01000708.1:0-418 GCF_003612075.1 Corallococcus sp. CA041A | reverse complement strand
ATCCTGCAGGCTATGCGCGCGTTGTTGGCAGCGCAGCCCGGCATTGCACCCGACGCCATCACAGAAGAGATGCTGGCGCCGTACATGGCGCTGTCCTATGCGCCGGAGCCGGACCTGTTCATCCGCACCGGTGGCGAGCAGCGCATCAGTAACTTTCTGCTGTGGCAGCTTGCCTATTCCGAGCTGTACTTCACCGATCGCTACTGGCCGGATTTCGATGCCGCAGAGCTCGATCGCGCTTTTGCGTGGTATCGCAACCGCGAGCGCCGCTTTGGACGCACCAGCGCGCAGCTCGACCCCGATGTTCCCCCCGCGCTGTCCGCCGGAGCCTGACACATGCTGCTGACTCGCGTCATTACCGCTGTCTGCCTGCTGATTGTCATCCTGCCCATTTTGTTTTTCGCGCCGCCCGCCGGCC
>NZ_RAWF01000070.1:0-37362 GCF_003612075.1 Corallococcus sp. CA041A | reverse complement strand
CCCCCTTCCGGGGGATTGCCAGGGCCCCTCCCGGCACGGTCCGATTCCCCCTGTCCCGACGCGCAGCACCCACGCTCCGGGGGGAGTCCGCACGATGCTGGACGAGGAAATCCACTCGAAGGCCCGGGCCGCGGCCGTCCGCTGGGCGCGCTGGCGGCTGGGCCCCCTTGGTTTCGCGGACCTCATCACCCGGGTTGACGCGTCCGTGCTCCGCTACGGGCGGCTCGTCACCCGGTATGCCGTCCGCACCGGCACCTGGGCAGAAGAGGCCTATGCGGGCGGCACGAACACGGCCCGGAGCTCCCGCTCCACGCCCCCAGTCTCACTCGACACACTGGACCTGTGGAGCGCGTCTCCGGAGGCATTGGCCGAAAAGTCATCCCACCTTGCCGTGTGCGGGGACTGCCACGGCGCCGGAGCGGTGACGTGCCCCACGTGCAGTGGCTCCCTTCGCGCGAGCTGCTCCGGCTGCGGCGGATCCGGCCGGCGGATGAGCCGGGCGCGCAAGAGCTACCGGATGGTGAACTGCACGGAGTGCCGGGGAAAGGGCACGAAGAAGTGCGTCCGCTGCACGAAGGGCATGGTGGGCTGCCACACCTGCCGGGGCTCGGGGACGCTCCGCCGGTGGCTGAAGGTCTCGACCGTCGAACGGACCCAGGTGCGTGCGTGGCCGGATGCGAAGGCCGTCTCCGCGCACAAGGGCCTGTTGGAGGATACGCAGCGGGCACTCCAATGGCCGGGAGCGCGTGCCCTGTCTTCCGTGGAGCACGCAGGTCCCCTGCCCGACTCCGCGCTGGGAGATGAGGCCCGGTCCGCGGGCTTCATCGCCGCGCGTTCCTCGCTGGAGCCTGAGTTCGAACCACTGCGCGGGAGAATCCTTTCCCAGTCATTGGATGTCTTTGAAGCCCCGTCCGCGACCGTCTGTTTCGAATTCGCGGGCAGGCCGGGTTTCATCCACCTGCTGGGACGCGACCTCCAACCCACCAAGGCCCGCGACACCTCCGCCTTCCACCGGCGCGTCGGGGCCCTGATGGGCGTGGCCATGGCGGGCTTCTTCGGCATGCCCTTCCTGGTCTCCGCCTTCATCGGACGGCACGCGTTCTACGCAGAGCCGGATCAGAGCGCGCTCGCCATGTTGGCGATCTTCGGACTCTGGCCCGGGACCTGGTGGTGGGCCGCGACCGCGCTGCGCCGTCGACGCGCCAGTGGCGCGAAGTCCCCCGCGCGGTGGCACGACCGGATTGGCATCGGGCTGACAGGACTCTGCGCGCTCGTCCTCGCCGGATGCTTCCTCTTCATCCGTCCTTCGGTCCCGGAGCTGGTCCGCCTGACGGCCACAGGCCAGCTCCGTCAAGCCGAGCTGCATGCCGACCTGCTGGAGGCCCGCGGTGAATCCAGCCCCGAGTACATCGAGGCACGGAACGCGTTCGTGCTCGCGCGGCTCCAGGGCATGGACAATCGCGACGCCCTGAAGCTCATCCGCCACTACGTGGGCTCCGGTCAAGGCACAGGGCCGCTGGAGGCCGAACGCGTGAAGCTGCGCGAGGCCTGGGCGCGCTCCGCGCTGGAACGTGGCGAGGAGGCACCGGTGGAGGCGGAGCTGACGGCCCTGTCCTCCGAGCGTGCTCCGGCCTCCGTCATGGACGGACTTCGCGCGAAGCTGGAGGACTTCCGCATCGCGAAGGGCAAGGCCGCGCTGGAGAAGGGAGACCTGGCCGAGGCCATCCAGGTCCTGTCTCGCATCCAGGCCCGAACGCTCGTCTCCGAACGTCCCGAGCCGCTGATCACCCAGGCTCACCTGCGGCAGGAACACGCATGCCCTGCCCGCGATGTTCGCTGCCGCGCCACGGCCCTCCACGCCGCGGTGGCGGTCGACACGGGTGAAACGGCGCGGACGGCCCTTGCCTCCTTCCGAGGCGCGGAGCTCACCCGGATGGCAGCGGCTACGGCCCACTCAGGAGGGCTCGGCGCTTCGCTGCGCGAGCTGCGAACCGCGGACGAGGATGTAGGCGCACTGCTCTCGGTGCTCGGAAGCGACGCTGAAATGACCGCCGCGAGGGCCGCGCTCCTCGGCCGCAGGGAGGCGTTGCTGCGCAATCGCTTTCCCCTCGGGGAACCCGTGGAGGTCGCCCAGGCACAGCTCGGTCCCTCCGGACTGGAGATGCAGCGCTCGGACGTGTTCCGCGTGGTGGACGCGCCTCCGGGAACGCTCACGTACCTGTTCGTCGGTCAGGGCATGACCCGTGGCCTCTATGTCACCGCGCCTGACCATGGTCAGGCGGGGCTGTCGCCCGCGGCGCTCCAGATTGCCGCGAAGCGATTCACGGGCCAGGAGTTCGCCGCGAAGGACCTCGTGCATGCGGGCAAGGGCGTGGTCCATGTCACGGTGCGCCTGGGCCGGCACACGGCCCTGCTGGGATGGCACGACGACACGCTGGTCGAAGCACAGATGGGACGGGTGGAGCCATGAGACTCGGCAGGAAGGTGGCGCTGGGCCTGGGTGTCGTCGCGGGGTTGGTGTGTTCACACCTCGCGTGGGCCCATCCGGGGCGGACCAACAGCTCCGGCTGTCACAACGTACGGGCCACGGGGGGCTATCACTGCCACGGTGGTGGAGGAGGAGGAGGCGGCGGCGGTGGATGGCGGGAGCTCGAGAAGGCCCCCACGCGCGTGAAGGTCATCGCCATTCCGCGCGCCCGCGTGTGGATCAACGGCGCATTCGTAGGCATGTCCCCGACACCGGCGGTCCGCATCGACGGAACGAAGGTCCAGGTCCTGCTGGAGCACGCCGCGCTGGGCCGCCACGAGACGACCGCGACCATCGACTCAGGGGGGACGACCGCGCTGACGGTGAGGTGGTAGGCGGGCCGCCGGCAGGCCTGTCCCAGGGGCGAAACGTCCACGTCCGAAAACGGCCAGACATCCAGGGCCCGCCGTGGGACGTTCCCCTCATGGACGGCCTGGACCCCACCGCCTGCTACCGCGCGCTGACGACGCGGGACTCCCGCTTCGACGGGCGGTTCTTCACCGCCGTGAAGACGACGCGCATCTACTGCCGCCCCATCTGCCCGGCCCGCGCGCCCCGCTTCGAGAACTGCACCTTCTACCCCACCGCCGCCGCGGCCCAGGAAGCGGGCTTCCGGCCGTGCCTCCGCTGCCGGCCCGAGACCTCGCCCTCACTGGCTCCCTGGCGGGGCACTTCCGTCACCGTCTCGCGTGCACTGGCGCTCATCGCGGACGGCCTGCTGGATGCCGACGAGGCCAGCGTCGAGGTGCTGGCGGACCGGCTCGGCGTCGGGGACCGGCAGCTGCGACGGCTGTTCCACCAACACCTGGGTGCCTCACCAGTTGCCGTGGCCCAGACGCGCCGCGTGCTCTTCGCCCGTCAGCTCATCCACGAGACCGCCCTGCCCATGGCGGAGGTCGCCCTCGCGTCCGGATTCGGCAGCGTCCGGCGCTTCAACGCCGTCTTCCAGTCGCTCTACGGCCGGCCTCCGGGCGCCCTCCGCCGTTCCCGGGCCGCTCCAGTGACATCCGCCGGCCCCGAGGTGACGCTCCTCATCCCCTACCGGCCGCCCTACGACTGGGACGCCATGGTGGCCTGGCTGACGGCCCGCGCCTTCACTGGCATGGAGCACGTCGAGCCCGGCCGCTATCTGCGGACGTTCACGAACGCCTGGGGCCAGGGAGCCGTGGAGGTGTCGCCCGCACCGGGGCTCGACGCCCTGCGCGCCACCCTGCGTGTCAGCGACGTGCGGATGCTGCCCTCCGTCGTCGCCCAGGTCCGGCGCGTCTTCGACGTGGGCGCGGACGTGGAGGCCATCCGCGCGCACCTGTCGACGGATGCCCTGCTCGCACCGCTCCTCGCCGCGCGTCCCGGCCTTCGCGCCCCGGGCGGCTGGGACGGCTTCGAGCTGGCGGTCCGAGCCATCCTGGGTCAGCAGGTGACAACCACCGCCGCGAGGCAGCTGGGACAGCGGCTCATGGCCGCGCATGGCGAAAGCCTGGACCCGGCACTCACCGGTGATGCCCGCCTCCAGCGCGCCTTCCCCCGTCCCGAAGTCCTCGCCGCGGCGGACCTCACCGGCATGGGCATGCCGGCCGCGCGAGCCCGGGCGATCTCCCAGTTCGCCGCGGCGGTCGCGGCGGATCCGACGTTGTTCCAGCCCGGCCCGTCGCTCGCGGACACCGTCGCCCGCTTCACGCGCCTGCCCGGCATTGGCGAATGGACCGCCCAGTACATCGCGCTCCGTGCCGTCCGGGAGACGGATGCCTTTCCCGCCTCCGACGTCGCCCTGCTTCGCGCCGCGACGGAAGCAGGGGGCCCACGCCCCACGCCCGAAGCGCTCCTCCAACGCGCCGAAGCCTGGAGCCCCTGGCGCGCATACGCGGCCCAGCATCTCTGGACCTCGGTGGCCCTCCAGGCCCGTGAGCCCAAGCCGGATTCTCGAACCAACACCCGAGCGCGGCGCCTTCCCACCGCTCCTCCCCGCCGGAAAGCCCATGCCTGACCGTCCGCGCTTCTTCATCGATTCCTCGCCCACTCCCGCCGGCGTGGCGCTCCTCGTCTGTGATGAGGAAGGCCGCCTGCGCGCGCTGGACTGGGAGGGCTACGAGGCCCGTATGCACCGGCTCCTGCGCCTGCACTACGGCGAGAACGGCTGCGTCCTCGAACCCGCGCGCGACCCTTCCGGCCGCACCTCCGCGCTCCAGGCGTACCTGCGCGGAGACCTGAGCGCCATCGCTGCCCTCCCCGTGGAGACCGGCGGCACGCCCTTCCAGCGCGAGGTCTGGCGCGCCCTCCGGGAGATTCCCGCGGGAACGACGACCACCTACGGCCGGCTCGCCGAACGCATCGGACGCCCCAAGGCCATCCGCGCCGTGGGCCTGGCCAATGGCGCAAATCCCATCAGCATCGTCGTCCCGTGCCATCGCGTTGTCGGTGCCAATTCCTCGCTCACTGGTTATGCAGGAGGCCTGGAACGCAAACGCTGGCTGCTCGACCATGAGCAGACCCACGCCTGAATCCCTCTCACCCCGTCACCGGAGCTCCCACGCATGACCACCCGTCCAGCCACCGCCGCCACGTTCCGCGCACTGCACCAGGGCGCTGATCTGCTCATGCTTCCGAACGTCTGGGATGCCGGCAGCGCCCGCCTCTTCGAGAGCCTGGGTGCGAAGGCCATCGCCACCACCAGCGCCGGCATCGCCTGGGCGCTGGGCTACCCGGACGGCAACGCGCTGCCCGTGGACGCGCTCGTCCACACGGTTCGCACCATCGCCCGCGCCATCCAGGTCCCCCTCACCGTGGACGCCGAAGCGGGCTACTCGGACGATCCGGCCACCGCCGCGAAGAACGTGGCCCGCCTCCTGTCCGAGGGCGCCGTGGGCTGCAACATCGAGGACGGCAGCGGTCCTCCGGAGCTGCTCGCCGCGAAGATTGAACGCGTGAAGCAGGTGGGCGCGCGCCTGGGCGTGGATGTCTTCGTCAACGCGCGCACGGACGTCTACCTGCGCAAGCTCGTGCCGCCCGAGCGCCGCGTGGAGGAGACCCTGGCCCGTGCCGCCCGCTACCAGCAGGCCGGCGCCGATGGACTCTTCGCCGCGGGCGTCACGGACGCAGCCGAGATCCAGGCCATCACCCGGGGCACCTCGCTGCCTGTGAACGTGCTCGCGCGGCAGGACCTGCCCGCTCCGGCGGAGCTGCAGCGGCTGGGTGTGCGGCGGCTCAGCGCGGGCTCCGCCATCCCGGAGGCCATCTGGGGCCGGGCCGGGGCGCTCGCCTCTACCTTCCTCCGCGAGGGACACTCCGCGAGCCTGTTCGAAGCCGCCGCCAGCTACCCGTCCCTCAACGGGCTGATGACCGGGAAGTAGGAGCCGCGCCATGTCCCAGGAGGATCGCCAGCGCTGGAACGACAAGTACCAGCAGGCCACTGCTCAGCGGGAGCCATCCGCCTTCCTCCGCTCGCTCGAGGACCGGCTGCCTCACGCGGGCCGGGCGCTCGACCTGGCCGGCGGAGCGGGACACGACGCGTGCTGGCTCGCGAAGCGCGGGCTGGACGTCACCCTGGTGGACATCTCCGACGTGGCGCTGGCGCAGGCGGAAGCACTGGCGCGCGACGCGGGCGTGACCCTCACGCGCCTGCGCCTGGACCTGGAGTCCGATGCGTTGCCGCCCGGTCCGTTCGACCTGGTCGTGTGTTTGAACTACCTCTGGCGGCCGCTTTTCGCCGCCGTGCCACGGCTGCTCGCACCGGGTGGATTGTTCGTCTTCGCCCAGCCCACCCGGCGCAACCTGCAACGCCATCCGCATCCGTCCGCGCGCTTCCTCCTGGAGGAGGGCGAACTGCCCACCCTGCTCCAGGGGCTCCAATCCCTCTCATTCACCGAGGACTGGACGGATGCCGGACGTCACGAGGCGCGGCTTCTGGCTCAGAAGCTCCAGCAGGCGCCGTAGGCGGTCCGGCCACAGTAGTGGTTGGCCCGCTCCTGACACCCGCCCTTGGGAACGTTGTCGGTGAGGGTGAGCCAGGTGCTGGTGGACGTGCACTTGAAGGAACAGCGGCGCGCGCCGTCGTCCCAGCCCTCACAGAGAGGCTGCTCGGACGTGACGATGGACGGAGTCTGGGTCACGGACTCCTCCGTCTCCATTCCACCACAGGCCATCAGGAGGGAACCGAACGCGAGGCTGGCAACGAGGGTCTTGATCTGCATGGGGATGGGTCCTTTTCGGGATGGGTGTCGACCACCCGGAAATCCAATTCCGGGCAATAGGTTTTCAGTAGCTCCAGCAGGCGCCGTACGCGTGACGGCCACACACGGAGTCGCCGGTGGCCTGGCAGTTGTTCTTCGCGACCGGCGTGTCCAGGGTGATCCACCCGCTGGTGGACGTGCACTTGAACGAACAGCGGCGCGCGCCGTTGTCCCAGCCGTCACAGAGCCCCTGCTCCGTCGTGGCGAGGGAAGGAGCCTGAGGGTCGGAGGCCTGCGCCTCCATCTCCGGCTCCATTCCGCCACAGGCCATCAGGAGCGAACCAAACGCGAGGCTGGCGATGAGCGTCTTCACATGCATGGGGGGTCCTTTCGGATGATGCCGGCGAAAGATGCGCGGCGCTCCGACCCATACCATGAAGAATGTATTCAATCACGACAAATCACGCTTTAACGACCTATGCCACTCTCCTCGAATTACCGGGCCGCGTCATGCCATGCCTGCGGTGTTTCAGAAGCTCCAGCACGTCGCGGACGGCGTGCGGCCGCAGTAGGACGCGCCATGCGCCTGGCACTCGCCGTAGTAGAGGATGCCGGGCTCGTAGAGGAACCAGGGACCGTTGGCGGTGCACCGCACGGAACAGCGGCGCGCGCCGGCGTCATAGCCCTCACAGAGTCCCTGCTCGGAGGTGGCCAGCGACGGCGTCTGATCGCTCGTCCCCTCCTCCGTCTCCACTCCGCCACAGGCTGCGAGGAGGGTACCGACGGCGAGGCTGGCGAAGAGTGTCTTCAGGTGCATGGGGTGGGCTCTGGGTGAGCACCGGCGGAAAGCGCGCGGCGCCGGGCAGTGATACATCAGCCGCCCGGCCCATCCCAGACACCTCGGGCGCCCTTCAGCTCCGGCGCTTGTACTGAAGTTCAATGGCTTTCTGCGGTGCTTCACCCGGCTCGATGTTGAAGTGCGTGATGACCAGCGCATCCGGACCGGTCAACTCGATGTCCACGCGCCAGCCCCAGCGGGGCGACTGCTCACCGGTGGAGTAGCTGCCGGTGACGGAGAAACGGTCGCTCACCCCGGCCTCTCCCTGCAGGCCCATGATGTCCGTGCCGACGTGGAAGGTGTCCACCCACGACATGGTGAACTGCTTCCCGTCCAGGTGATGGCCCAGCGTCGCAATGCCGGACAGCGGCTTGCCCCCAAAGGAGGACGTGTACTCGTACACCACGAAGCGGCCGTCGAGCACGCTCCGGAAGGTGCCGGTGATGGGCGACTCATCCTCCACCTTGTCGGGCTGGAACCACGTGCGCGCGACGCCCTCCCACGTGCCGACCAGACGGGAGAGGAGGTGATGGGGACCCGCGGACAGGGATTGCTGCAGACGTTCCTGGCTCATGGGCGCGGAGTCTCTCCGACGCTCCCCGGGCAGGTCCACTTGTCCTGACGTTCACCCGGCACGGTGGACCCGGCGTCGCTAAATTGGCGCCCCTACTTCGTTTCCCATCAGGAGCCTTCCTTGCCCTCGACCCCTGCCTATGCCGCACCCAGCGCGAAGGCCGCGCTCGGCCCCTTCACCGTGGAGCGCCGCGAGCCGCGTCCCCAGGATGTGCTCATCGACATCCAGTACTGCGGCGTGTGCCACTCCGACATCCACCAGGCTCGCGACGAGTGGGGCGGCGCCCTCTTCCCCATGGTCCCGGGCCACGAAATTGTCGGCAAGGTGTCCCAGGTGGGCAGCGCCGTCACCACGTTCAAGGTCGGTGACGCCGTGGGCGTGGGCTGCTTCGTGGACTCGTGCCGCGAGTGCCCCCAGTGCCTCGCGGGCGACGAGCAGTATTGCGAGCGCGGCGCGGTGAACACCTACAACGGCCGTGAATACGACGGCCAGCCCACCTACGGCGGCTACTCCACGCACATCACCGTGGACGCGAAGTACGTGGTGCGCATCCCGGAGGGCATCCCCCTGGACCGCGCCGCGCCGCTCCTGTGCGCGGGCATCACCACGTATTCGCCGCTGCGCTATTACGGCGTGAAGGCCGGCAGCAAGCTGGCCGTCGTGGGTCTGGGCGGCCTGGGCCACATGGCCGTGAAGCTGGCCAAGGCGATGGGCGCGGAGGTGACGGTGCTGAGCACCTCGCCTTCCAAGCGCGACGACGCGCTCGCCCTGGGCGCCACGCACTTCGAGGCCACGTCCGACAAGGCGACGTTCAAGAAGCTGCGGCGGTCCTTCGACTTCATCCTGGACACCGTCTCCGCGCAGCATGACTACAACGCCTACCTGAGCCTGCTGAAGACGGACGGCACGATGATCATCGTCGGCGCGCCGGAGACGCCCACGCCGCTGGCGGCCTTCTCGCTCATCCCCCGCCGGCTCAAGCTGGGCGGCTCGATGATTGGCGGCATCCGTGAGACGCAGGAGATGCTCGACTTCTGCGCCAGGCACCAGGTCGCCTCCGACGTGGAGGTCATCCCCATCCAGAAGATCAACGAAGCCTACGAGCGCATGCTCAAGAACGACGTGCGCTACCGCTTCGTCATCGACACGGCGAGCCTGAAGTAGTCCTCACCGCGAAGCCCCGGCGTCCCTGCGCGCCGGGGCCCTTCGCGAAGCCTCAGCCGCGCCAGGCCGTCCAGAGCGACACGAGGCCGAAGAGGAAGAAGAGCGCGGCGGTCACCCACCGCACGTACTTCATGTTCACCCGCCCGGACAACCGATCGCCCAGGAACACCGCGAGGCCGTCCGACACCAGCATCCCCGCTGTCGTCCCCAGCGTCACCAGCACCGGCGCCTGGTAGCGCGCCGCCACCGCCATGGTGGCCAGCTGCGTCTTGTCCCCCATCTCCGCCATGAAGAAGAGCGCCACCGTGGTGAGGAAGGCGCCGAAGCGTGGGGGCTTTCCGCCGTCGTCATCCAGCGTGTCGGGCTTGAGCGTCCACAGACCGAAGCCCAGGAACAACACCGCCAGGACCAGCGCCATCACCCGCGCGGGGACGTGCGTGGACACCCATGTGCCCACCGATGACGCCAGCGCGTGGTTGGCCACCGTGGCCACGAAGATGCCGCCCAGCACCACCCACGGCTTGCGGAACCTGGACGCCAGCGAGAACGCCAACAGCTGGGTCTTGTCCCCCATCTCACTGGCGGCGACGAGCACGAATGAACCGACGATTGCTTCCAACGACACGATGGCACCCCATCCCAGTTCCTGGCGCGGAGGATGTCGTGGGGTGGAGCGCTTCAGGGAGGAGCGCGCACGACGGACCTCGGCCAGGGAGCGTTATCCCTGTCCGAAGGTCTCGTTCGTCTCGCGCGCTTCACGAGATGGGGGCCCGGGCTGTCACCAGCCAGTGTGTCGAGCGCCCCTCCGCCCCTGTCTGCCGGGCGGGAACTACTCCCCTTACGTGGATGCGCGAGTAACAGCGCACCGGGTTTCAAGTCAACCCGGCCCGTCGCGTGTTCCTTTTTTTGACGGCACGAGAGGCCGACCCCCTAATGCCCACGCCAGGTCGGTAGCGGCCTGTAGCAGCATTCCTGGAGGAAGCCCGATGCAGGATGGAAGCGCCAGCCCGCTGAGCCCCGACGCTCCGTCGTCCCCGCCCGCGGTGGAACCCGGTGAGGTCCGAAGCCCCGAGGCCGACATCGTCTCCACCCACGTCCTCGTTCCCGAGGAGCAGGTGCACAAGCTGCGCGAGCTGGCGCGGCGCACCCGCATCCACCAGAGCGAGTACCTGCGTGAGGCCGTGGAGGACCTGCTGTCCAAGTACGGCCGCATCCCCGCCAAGACGGAAGGCGAGTCGTGAGCGGCCCCCTGCTCCGCCGCCGTGCCCGCCTGCTGAGTGAGCGGCTGTGGCGCTGGCTGGAGCAGGAGCTGTAATCCTCCCGTCATCGCCTCCAGGCCCACCTGGAGCGGTCCGGGAGGAACACGCTAGGGTGGATCGCCTCTCCTTCCAGGAGCCGCGCCCCCTGATGCGTCCCTCCCTGCTGTCCGCGATGCTCGCGCTGGCCACCACCGGCTGCGCCACCCCCGGCTTCGAGAAGCTCTACCCCGGCATGACGGCCGCCCAGGTGGCGGACACCATGGGCAGGGGACCGGCGCGGGCGCAGGAGTTCGCGGACGGTTCGGCGGCCTGGTACTTCGACGAGGACCACTGCGTGCTGATGCGCGACCACGTGCTCGTGGCCAAGTCCACCACGGAGACGCGCACCGCGGTGCACACGCCCGTGGCCTCGCTGAAGGACTCCACCAAGGCCTGGTGCGGCCCGCCGGGCACCGACGGCAAGCACGAGCAGCGCATCGAGACGCCCTTCGGGACGTTCAAGGGCACCGTGGATCCCGCCGCCGTCACCGAACAGGTGAAGAACAGCGTGCGCGCCCAGCAGGTGCCTCCCGCGTTTGCACCACCGACCGACGGAGGGCAGGCCACGCAGCCCGCCCCGTAGCGGCGAAGAGGCCTCAGGCTACCGGCGAGCGGCTGACCGAGGTGTCGTCGTCCTTCTTCATCTTCCCCGCCAGCTCACGGAAGGACATGTGGCTGATGGACAGCATGATGAGTCCGAAGCCGATCTGCTGGAACGTCTGGCACAGCCACAGCACGTTCGCGTAGGCGAGCCCGTGCGCGTTCACCATCGCGGCGGGCATGAACAACCCCAGGCCCACCTTGGTGGCGGCCTGGAAGGTGCCCATCATCCCGGGCGCGGCGGGGATCATCACGCCCACCACCAGCACGCACATCACGATGTAGGACTGGAACAGCGACAGGTTCATGGGCTCGCAGGCCGTGCCCGCCGCCGCGCCGGAGCAGTCGAAGGCGCGCGCGAGCAGCGCCATGCCCAGGCCGTTCACGCCCCAGTAGGCGACCGTGTAGACGAAGAAGAGGACGATGTGCTTGCGATCGGGGAGCTGGCGCATGGCCCCCACGAAGGTGTCCACGATGTCCGCCACCTTGTCCGCGACGCCCGGGGAGAAGCGGCCCACGGTGGCGCGCACCAGCCGCACCGTGCGCTCCTGCTGCCACAAGCCCAGGAGCAGGAACATCAGGCCGCCGCCGAACACGGCGAACATCAGCCACGCGCCCAGCTTCACGTACCGGACCTCGGGGGTCTCCGTCGGGACGAAGAAGAGCAGCACGCGGAACATCGCCGCGACGAAGAGGCCGTCCACGATGCGCTCCAGCACCACGGACGTCATGGCCGCGCTGCGGCGGATGGAGCTGCGCTGGGCGATGAGGAAGGGCCGCGCGAACTCACCCAGCCGGAACGGCAGCACCAGCAGCATCATGAAGCCGATGCCGGACGCTTCGTTCAGCTTGCGGAACGGGATGCGCTCCAGGCCGGACAGCAGCGCCCCCCAGCGCAACGTGCGGAACACGTGGACGAAGGTGAGACACACGCAATACGGCAGGATCCACGCGTAGTTGGCCGCCTTGAGGCTGGCGACCTGCGTGGACACGTCCGTGTCCCGGAAGGCCCACCACATGAAGGCAACTGTGACGAGCAGGCTGGCGATGAGGTTGACGGCGCGTTTCACGGCAGGCGGGTATAGCGTCACTCTCCCCGCGACTCCAGCGGCACGCCCATCCCCTGCCCTCCGGGGCGCACGGGCGCGGGCCTTCCGGTGGCACGCTCCCCTGCCCTGTCGTTCAAGCGGTCCGGGAATCTTCCAGCGCTGGACGGCGGCAACGGCTCAGGCGTCGTGGCGGCGCGGCTCGCCGTCGGAGGGGAGCTCGTCCTCCTGCTGCTCGGCCTGACGGTCGGGCACGCGGTACTCCTCACCCAGCCAGCGGCCCAGGTCGACGGCGCGGCAGCGGCGGGAGCAGAAGGGATGGGAGGTGTTCTCCGGCCGAGGAGGCACCGGCTTCTGACAGATGGGACACGGCGTGAGTGGCATGGCGGATGGAGTCCTAGATAAGCCTTGACGCTCCGGCGGGCCAGGACGTTTCGTGCCCCGACTCGTGCAGATGCCTCCGGAGACCGCTCACACGCTGCTGCAGGGCGACCGGCTGTCCCGGGACTTCACCGCGGTGGGCGTGGAGGACACGGTCGCCCAGGCGCTGGAGAAGCTGCGCGCCCACCCCGGCACGGGGGAGATCTTCTACTGCTACGCGTGCGACCCGGCTGGCCGGCTGGTGGGCGTGGTGCCCATCCGCAAGCTGATCCGCGCGGCGCCCGACGAGCGCATCGCGTCGCTGATGTTCACGCGGGTGGTGAAGCTGCCGGTGGACGCCTCCGACGCGCTGGTGGAGGACTTCTTCGTCACCTACCGCTTCCTGGCCTTCCCGGTGGTGGACGCGGAGGGGCGCATCGTGGGCGTGGTGGAGATGAGCCAGTTCGTGGACGCGTTCTCCGACACGCTCTTCGACGAGGTGGAGGGCCGCGTGCGCGACCAGGTCTACCGCTTCGTGGGCCTGCCCAAGGGCGAGGCGAGCGAGACGCGGCCGGGGCGCATGGCGCTCAAGCGCTTCCCATGGCTGCTCGTGAACATCGCCGGCGGGTTCCTGGCGGCCACGACGACGCGCCTGTTCGAGCACACGGTGGCGGAGCTGGTGGTGGTGAGCGCCTTCATCCCCATGGTGCTGGTGCTGTCGGAGAGCCTGGGCGTGCAGACGACGGCGGTCTCGGTGTCGATGGTCACGCACGGAGAGGTGGACCGGAAGGTGGTGACGCGCGAGGTGCTGGCCGCGAGCCTGGCCGGGCTGATGGCGGCGGCGGTGGTGGCGCTGCTGGGGCGCTTCTATTCGCCGGGGTTCGGCTTTCCCCTGGCGCTGTTCGTGGCGGTGACGGTGTCCGCCACGCTGGCGTCGTGCCTGGGGGGCGTGCTGCCGTTCCTCTTCAAGAAGCTGAAGGTGGATCCGCACCTGGCGTCGGCGCCGCTGGTGCTGGCGGTGTCCGACAACGTGACGCTGCTGGCGTACTTCGGATTGGTGACGCGGTTGTTGTTGTAGCGGTGGTGTGTTTTCTCGCGGAAGGGGGCAGGTCATGAAGGTCGTGCGCATCACGAAGCCGGGCGGTCCGGAGGTCCTCGCGTTCGACGAGCGGCCGGAGCCGGTGCCAGGGCCCTACGACGTGCAGGTGCGGGTGCGGGCGAGCGCGCTGAACCGGGCGGACCTGCTCCAGGTGCGCGGTGCCTATCCGCCGCCGCCGGACGTGCCCCAGGACGTGCCGGGCCTGGAGTACGCGGGTGAAGTGGTGGCGGTGGGCCCGCGCGCACGCAAGTTCCAGCCGGGCGACCGGGTGATGGGGCTGGTGGGTGGCGGCGCGTGGAGCGAGGTGATCACCACGCACGAGCGCGAGGTGCTGCGCATGCCTCGCGGGCTGGACTTCGCGGACGCGGCGGCGCTGCCGGAGGCGTACCTCACGGCGTATGACGCGCTGGTGCTCCAGGCGGACCTGAGGCCCGGGGAGACGGTGTTGGTGCACGCGGTGGCGAGCGGCGTGGGTTCCGCCGCGGCGCTGCTCTGCCGGGCCATGGGCGTGCGGGTGGTGGGCACGGGCCGGAGCGCGGAGAAGCTGGCCCGGGCCTCCGAGTGGGGCGTGGGCCAGACGGTGCGGTGTGAGAGCAACCCACCGGTGTTCGCGGACGCGGTGCTCGCGGCGACCGAGAACCGGGGCGCGGACGTGTGCCTGGACCTGGTGGGCGGCGCGTACCTGCCGGAGTCGGTGAAGGCCATGGCGCCCCGAGGGCGGCTGATGCAGGTGGGCTCGGTGGCGGGCGCGCGCGCGGAGCTGGACCTGGGTCCGGTGATGCGCAAGCGGCTCACGATCAAGGGGACGGTGCTCCGCAGCCGGCCCGCGGAGGAGAAGATGCTGCTCACGCAGGTGGCGGAGCGGCAGCTGTTGCCCCTGTTCGACTCCGGCGCCCTGAAGGCCGTGGTGGATGCCGTGTTGCCCATGACGGAGCTCCGCTCCGGGTTGGAGCGGATGGCGGGCAACAGCACCGTGGGCAAGATCGTCGTTCGCTGGGACTGAAGCCGCTACACGCTTCGCTTGCGGGCGGGAGCCTTCTTCACCGCTCGCTTGGGAGCAGCCGCGGCGGGCTCCAGCGCCTTGAGCACCTTGGCGGAGGCGCAGCGGCGCCAGGCCTCCTTGAGCAGGGCCTGCAGCAGGCGCCGATTCACGGTCCTCAGACGCACGATGACCATGGGCCAATCCTGGTAGTGCGGCGTCACCTGGAACATGTCTGGTTTGGAATCCAGCAGGGCCTCGCGGTGGTCGAAATCCACCTTGATGACGATGGAGTCGTCATCCAGCACCCGCGCGAAGAGCTTGTCGCTCACCCGGAACCCGGGCGTTCCGTAGGAGGGGCGCTCCTCCGTCGAAGGCAGCGCCAGCGCCATTTCGCGCACGTCGTCCACCGTGAGCCCTCCCTTGCGCTTCGCCACCGTCTTCTTCCGGGTTGCCATGTGTGTCCTTTCCGTCACGTTGAGACCTGGACTGCTGGGGATGCCGGAGTTTCCGGCCTTCGTCTCCCTTTGCTACCGTGACCCGGGTGAGCGCGACGCAGCCTCTCCCCTTTGGCCGGTACGAGCTCCTGGAGCGCCTGGGCGCCGGGGGAATGGCCATGGTCTACCGGGGGAAATACACGGCGGGCCCGGGCATCACCAAGACCGTCGTCATCAAGCGCGTCCTGGGCGAGTACGCGGACAACCCCGCCTTCGTCGAGATGTTCCTCAATGAGGCGCGCATCTCCGTGGGGCTCAACCACGGCAACATCGTCCAGGTATTCGACTTCGGGCAGGTGGAGGGCGAGTACTTCCTGGCCATGGAGTTCGTGGACGGCCAGCCGCTGTCCCGCGTGATGAAGCAGCTCAAGGCCCGGGGAATGCCCTGGATGCCCGCGCCGCTCGCGGTGAGCACCGTCATCGAGCTGTGCCGGGGCCTGCACCATGCCCATACCCGCACGGATGAACAGGGCGAGCCCCTGGGTCTCGTGCACCGGGACATCTCTCCCGACAACGTCCTCGTGAGCTACGAGGGCGAGGTGAAGGTCTCCGACTTCGGCATCGCCAAGGCGCGGCTCGCGGGTCGGCCGGAGACGGAGGTCGGGGTCGTCAAGGGCAAGTACTCCTACCTGGCACCGGAACAGCTCAAACAGTGGCCCGCGGACGCGCGCGCGGATGTCTACGCGGTGGGCGTCGTCCTGTTTGAACTGCTCTGTGGCGAGCGGCCCATCACCGGCAACGAGTTGGAGATCTTCCAGCGCGCCACCGAGGGCCGGCACACGCCAGCGCGCAGCCTCAACCCGGGCCTGGACGAGGACCTGCTCTCCATCCTGAAGCGGGCCCTCATGCCCTCTCCAGACGAGCGCTACCGGAGCGCGGAGGCGCTGCAGCAATCCCTGTCGGACTGGCTGGGTTCCCACGCGCCGCGCCTCCCCACCCATGCCCGGAAGCTGTTCATGGCGTGGTGCTTCCAGGAACAGCTGGCCACCCAGCACCGGCCCGTCTCCATTCCGGATCCCTTCCTCCGGCAGCTCCAGACCTGGCGCGACGAACGGCTGCTGGCCAGTCGCGCCATCGTGGACACCGAGTCCACTCCGCCTTCGCCCGCGATGCACGAGTGGCCCGTGCTCCCCGCGGAGCTGGTTCCCCCAGGCCCGCCCCGGGTTCCCCAAGACGCGCCCGAGGAGAATCCTCCCCCCGTGCCGCCTGAAGTCCTGGCCAGGCCCCGCTGGAGTCACCACTGGCGCAACGGCCTCATCATGGGAGGCGGTGCATTGCTCGGCGTGCTGGTGCTGACGTGGGTCATGCGCTCGGGCGAGCAGCACAAGCGCTCCTCCGATGTGGCGGACGCGGCCTATTCCAAGGGCAGGGCCTTCCTCGAACTGGGGCGGCCCACGGATGCCTTGTCCTCTTTTCGCGATTGCGTGGAGGCGGAGCCGGACAGCGGTAAGTGCCGATTCGCGCTGGCCAACACCTACGAGAACCTGGGACGGGTGAAGGAGGCGCGGAAGGAGTACGACCTCTACATGCGGTTGGGAATCCAGGGGCCCAACTCGGAGCATGCGCGCAAGTTCATGAAGGCCTTTCCCCCCTGAGGGCAGCCAGGCGCCACCGAAGCCATTGCGCCCCGGGAGCGGAACCGTATCCTGCGCCGCCATGGCTACCCACTTCGACCCCGCCGCCGCCGCGCAGCCGGGCTCCGGCATCTTCGGCCTCCCCCACTCTCCCGACGACGCCCACGTCGTCGTCATCCCCGTGCCCTTCGAGGCCACCACCAGCTACGGCGGCGGCACGTCCAACGGCCCCGCCGCCCTGCTGGAGGCCAGCAAGCAGGTGGACCTCTTCGACGTGGAGACCGGCCGGCCCTACGAGCGCGGCATCGCCATGCTGGAGGCCCCCGCCGAACTGCACACGTGGAACGAGCGCGCCAAGGAGCGTGCCCTACTCGTCATCGAAGCGGGCGGCATCGAGTCCGGCGAGGCCGAGCTGCTCTCCGCCGCCAAGGACGTGAACGGCTTCAGCGAGAAGCTCAACGACCACGTCTACCGCACCGCGAAGCAGTGGATTGAACAGGGCAAGCTCGTGGCCGCCGTGGGAGGCGATCACGCCATCTCCTTCGGCATCGTCCAGGCCCACGCGGAGAAGTACCCCGGCATGGGCGTGCTGCACCTGGACGCGCACGCCGACCTGCGCGTCGCGTACGAGGGCTTCACCTGGTCGCACGCGTCCATCTTCTACAACGTGTGCGAGCGCATCCCGGGCGTGAAGACGCTGGTCCAGGTGGGCCTGCGCGACATGAGCGAGAACGAGCACCGCTACATCGAGAACTCCGGCGGCCGCATCCACGCCTTCTACGACGCCGTCCTCCAGCAGAACCGCTTCGACGGCCTGCCCTGGAACCAGCAGGTGAAGCAGATCGTCGACAAGCTGCCGCAGCAGGTCTACCTGTCCTTCGACATCGACGGCCTGGACCCCGTGCTGTGCCCGAACACCGGCACCCCCGTCCCCGGCGGCCTGTCCTTCCCGGAGGCCATCGCGCTCGTCGCGGGCGTCGTGCGCTCGGGCCGCACCATCGTCGGCTTCGACCTCACCGAAGTGGCACCCGACCCGGAAGGCAGCGAGTGGGACGCCAACGTGGGCGCCCGCCTGCTCTACAAGATGATCGGCTGGATGCTGAAGTCGCAGAAGGCCTGAGGCGTCAGGCCACGCGCGGCAGCGACACGCTGAACGTCGCGCCCTGCCCGGGGCGCGACTCGGCGGAGAGCGCGCCGCCGTGCAGCTTCGCCAGCTCCGAGGCCACGTAGAGCCCCAGTGCTTCGCCCTGCGCGGGGCCCTCCGGGAAGGGCTGGAACAGCCGGGGCAGCTCCGCTTCGGGGATGCCCGGTCCCGGGTCGCTCACGCGCACCAGCACCTGCTCCGCGGACGCCTTCAGCTCCACGCGCACCCCGCCCTGCCTTGCCGCGTTCGACAGGAGCACGTCGAACACCTGCTCCAGGCGCTCCGGGTCGAAGCGCAGGCCCACCGCTTCCGGGGGCACCGTCACCTCCACCGGCACGCCCGGCCCCGTGGTGCGGCACCGCGCGACGGAGGCCTCCAGGGGCTGGCGCAGGTCTCCCTCCACCGGCCGCAACGTCACGCTGCCGGAGCTCAGACGGGCGGCGTCCTGGAGGTAGCGGCCCATCCGCTCCAGCGACTGGAGCTGCGCGCCCAGCGCCTCCACCGCGCTCTTGCTCGGCGGCGGCAGGTCTCGAAGCGTGCGCAGCTGATCCCTCGCGGCCTCCAGCGGGCCCTGGAGCGACTGCGCCACCCAGCGGCTCAGCGCCTCCACGGGCGTGGCGGGCTCCGGGGACGCGGCGGGAGCCTTCGCTAGCACGTCGTGGACCAGCGCCTCGAAGTCGGTGATTTCAAAGGGCTTGTTGAGGAACGCGGACGCATCCGGCGAACCCTGCTGGAGCACGGCGCTCAACAGGATGATGGGCACCTCGCGCAGGCCCGGCTCCTGCTTCAGCCGGCTGCACAGCTCCATGCCACTCATGCGCGGCATCATGTGGTCCGTCACCACCAGCCGCGGCCGGTGGATTCTCGCGAGCGCCAGGGCCTCCTCGCCATCGCGCGCGCGCACCACGTCGTGCCCCAGGTCCTCAATCACCTGGCTCAGGACTTCCAGCACCGCGGGTTCGTCATCCGCGACCAGGACGAGACTCATGCGCAACCACTCCCAAGGCCCCCGCGGGCAGCCAGCAACACGCCGCGCCGGGACTCCCAGGGCTGCCCTTGCTCCCCCAACGCCGCAATCGGCCCAGGGCAAGGACGTTCTGCCTGAAAGTGCGTTCGATCACGGCCGCACCATCTGGTCTATGAAGAGCGGGACGCCGCTTCCAGACACCCAGGGAATGGCTGAGGCCTTCCCGACATTCAGACTGTCTTCCGGGAGACAATTCCCGGCGACGTACGGAGGAAGGCATGAGGGCAGCACACATCCGGTGGGGGCTCTTGCTGTGGGGGCTCGTGCTGGCGCTCCCGGCGCACGCGGACCTGTCCCGGCGCCGCAGCGACGTGGTGGAGGTCGTACAGAAGGTCTCCCCGGCGGTCGTCTACATCGGCACCGAACAGGAGGTGGAGTCGCGCTTCCGGGGCCGGCCCCGCTCACCGCTGGAGGAGTTCTTCGGCCAGGGGATGGCGCAGCCGGAGACGCGCCAGCGCATCACCGGCCTGGGCAGCGGCGCCATCATCGACCCGTCCGGCATCATCGTCACCAACGACCACGTCATCCGGGGCGCCTCCGCCATCCACGTGGTGCTCGCGGACGGGCGCACCTTCGACGCGGAGGTGGTGGGCAGTGACGCGAACAACGACCTGGCGGTGCTCAAGGTCAACGCGAAGGAGCCCCTGCCCACCGCGAAGCTGGGCACCAGCAGTGACTTGATGATTGGCGAGACGGTGGTCGCCATCGGCAGTCCGTTCGGCCTGAGCAAGACCGTCACGGCGGGCGTGGTGTCCGCCACGGGCCGCACCTTCCGCGCGGATGACCGCGTCTACAACGACTTCCTGCAGACGGACGCGGCCATCAACCCGGGCAACTCCGGCGGGCCGCTGCTCAACGTGGACGGGGAGATCATCGGCATCAACACGGCCATCTACGCCAACGGGCAGGGCATCGGCTTCGCCATCCCCGCGGACAAGGTGCGGCGCATCGTGGAGGAGCTCACGCGCTTCGGGAAGGTGCGCCCCGCGTGGGTGGGCATGGACACGGCGGACCTGCCCACGCAGGTGGCCGCGCGGCTCGGGTGGGACCGCACGTACGGCGTCATCGTGACGAACGTGGATCCGGACAGCCCCGCCGCGCAGGCCGGTGTGCAGCGCGGAGACGTGGTCGCGGAGCTGGGCGGTTCGCGCATCCAGGACGCGGAGGATTTCGACTCGCGCGTGCGCGGCTATCCTGCCCGCTCGGTCTTCCCCTTGGTGCTCTTCCGAGCAGGCGGCAACCGCACGGTGCAGGTGACCCCGGTCGAATTTCCAGCTCGCCTGCTTGAGAACCTGGCGTGGGAGAAGCTGGGACTGCGAGTGAAGGAGAGCAAGGGCGGGATGGCGATTGCGTCCGTGCGGCAGGGCTCGGCTGCCTCGGAGATTGGGCTGGAGCCGGGGGACGTGCTGTTGCGGATGAACAATCAGCCTGTCCCCACGGGTGACACTTTCCGTGAAGCCCTGCTGACGGCGCGACGGGGACGTAGCGTGCTGTTGCTCGTGCGGCGCGGGCGCTACGGCTACCACCTGACGCTGCCTTTCGCCGGGCAGCGAATCTAGGCGCGACCCGGGGATTCCAGGATCGACGGGAAGGGCACTAGCATGCCGTTCCCATGAGTTCGCCTCGCTATCAGTCACTCGGCCCCCTCCTTGCCGGAGAGGGCTCGCGTGCCTTCCTCGGACTGTCGATTGAGGAAGGCGCCACGCCCCGCCCCGTGGTGCTCATCTGGGCACCGCCTGAAATCGCGCAGAACCCGGAGCTGGTGGCGCGCCTGGAGCGCGAGACGAACCGCGCCATCGTCTTCGAGCACCCGAACATCCTGCGCGTGCACGGCCTGGAGAAGCTGGACGGAGGCCTGGCGCGCGTCACCGAGTTCGCGGACGGTGAGCCGCTGCGGCGCGTGCTGGAAGCGAACCCGCGCATGACGCCGGGCTTCGCGGCGCTGGTGGTGGCGGACGCGGCCATGGGGCTGCACTACGCGCACGTGGCGGGCAACGACGACGGTTCGCCGCTGGTGCACGGAGACATCCGGCCCGAGACGCTGATGGTGTCCTTCAGCGGCTACACGAAGGTGACGGGCTACGGCGCGCTGTCCGTGGCGCCGCGTGAGCGCGGTGGCAAGCGCGTGAAGAACCGCCGCGCGTACACGTCTCCGGAGCAGCTGTTGGGCGGGCGTGAAGCGGTCAACGTGCAGTCGGACGTGTTCCTGCTGGGCCTCACGCTGCACGAGTGCCTCACGGGGAAGATGCCGTTCAAGGAGTCGGCGGATCCGGACAAGGCGGTGCTCAACCGCGCCCTGCCCCCGATGCCGGCGGACGTGCCGCTGAAGCTGGATGCCGTCGTGCGCCGTGCGACGACGAAGCGGGCGTTGGAGCGCTACTCGTCGGCGCTCGCGTTCCGCGAGGCGCTGGTGGATGCGATTGGCAAGCTGCCGACGCACGAGGAGTTCGCGGAGCACCTGGCGAAGCTGTTCCCGCCGGAGGCCGAGGCTCGCGCGGCGCGGCGGGCGACGATTGAGAAGGGCATCGCGGAGGCACTGGCGAAGGCGGGCATGCCGACGCCGCAGATCGCGGAGATCATCGCGAACGGCGCGGGGCTCGTGGAGCCCGTGAAGAGCAAGGTGCCGGAATTCTCCTCGGCGGAGAGCAGCAAGCCGGCTCCCGTGCAGGCCGTGGCCGCCGCGCCGCAGGCTTCCGCGCCTGTGCAGCCCGTGACTGCGGCGCCTCAGGCTTCCTCCCCCGCGCAGCCCGTGGCGACGGTGGCCCCGGCACCCGTGCAGGCGCCGAGGAGCACTCCTGTCGCGGCCCCGGTGCAGAGCGCGGCCCCGAGCACCGCGAGCCAGGCCACGGCACAGCCCGTGACGCCCTCCCCTGCTCCGACTGCATCCACGGAGACGCGGCCCGCGGGCCCCATCTTCGGTGGAGCGGCGAGCCCCACGGCGCAGACGGTGGCCACGCAGAAGCCGTCACGCTCCTGGGTGCCGTTCGTGGTGGGCGGTCTGGTGCTGACGCTCGGCGCGGGCGCGGTGATCGTCCAGCGCCAGCTCCAGGGCACGATGACGGTGGAGACGTTCGACGCGGGCCTGCCCATCGTCGTCGCCGAGCCCTTCGACGCGGGCATCGAGGACGCGGGCGTGGACGCCGGTGTGGACGCGGGCCCCGTGATGGGCATCCTGGACCTCACCGTGGAGCCCCGCGTGGAGGTCACGCTCAACAACGCGCTGCTGGGCCGCACGCCGCTGTCCGCGTCGCTGCCGCCGGGCAAGCACCTGCTGACCTTCACCAACGGCGCGCTCGGCATCTCCGTATCGCGCACCGTGACGGTGGCCCCCACGGGCCGCTCCGCCTACCAGTTCTTCCTCAACAAGGCCTTCATCAACGTGCGCGGTCCCGCCGGCGCCAACGTCTCCGTGGACGGCAAGCCCGTGGGCACGGTCCCCGTGGAGGAGCTGGACGTCTTCGAGGGCTACCACCGCCTCAACGTCACCGTGGGCCCATCGCACTGGCAGAAGACCTTCACCATCGAGCCCGGCCAGCGCGTCAACTTCGACGTGGACTTCCAGGAGCCCCAGGAGGCCGCGGAGGAGTAGGCGCCGGTTGGCGGGACGCCTCCACGACGGGGCTCGGGGATGGACAAACACCCCGCGCCCTGGCTCAAGCGATAGCAGCGCGCGCGGCTCCTGAAATCGAGGCCTGGCGAAATTCAGGCAGGCTCATGTCATCGACTGACGACTCCAACGTATAAGCCGATCATGAACCTGCTTCTGAACCTGGTGTGGATCATCTTCGGCGGAGGGCTGGTGCTCTGCCTCGAGTACCTGTTGGGTGGACTGGTGCTCTGCCTCACCCTCGTCGGCATCCCGTTTGGCGTGCAGTGCTTCAAGATGGCCGGTCTCGCGCTGATGCCCTTCGGCAAGGACATCGAGGATCTTCCCAGCGCAGGCGCGATGAGCTTCGGGCTCAACATCGTCTGGGCACTCTTCGCTGGAATCTGGATCTTCCTCACCAACGTCGTCATCGGCGTCAGCCTGGCGCTGACGATCATCGGCATCCCGTTCGCGCTGCAGCACCTCAAGCTCGGAATGGTCGCGTTCGCGCCATTCGGCAAGCGCATTCGCGGCTGAACGCCCCCTCCACCCGGCTCCCGGAATTGGACGAGTTGATCCGCCGACAGGGGCTTTCGGTGGTGAAGCCCGCTTCAGGCCAGACGCCCTTTTGAACGAGGGCATGAAACCGGCTCATCACCCCAGGTGCTACAGAATCGCGCACACCGCTCGTGCTGCTCGGACGGAGCGGTGCTCGAGGTCAGCCGGTCCTTTGGAATCAGCGCGAGTAGACCGAGCCTCGCGGAGCCTGGACTTGCCGGAGCCGGCTCCCCGCGTGTGTCAGTCCGCGGACGTCTGCCGCGTCATGGTACGGTGAGGGGCGCCGCTCGCGGGACTGTGATGCGATTTCCGAACCGGGCCTTTGGAGCTTGACTAGCTAATCGTGTCCGCCCTCCCCGAGCGGCGCTCCCGCCTCAGGAAGGGTGAACCTTCGATGGACATCGTGGGAGCACGTGCCGAGCAGGTCGCCCGTGAGGACCTGGTCATGTTCGTCAACGCGTGCTTCTCGTGCACCGGGCAGCGCGAGTTCTACAACGACGGGCGCGGGCAGGCGGTGTCCATCGAGTTCCTGCACGCCTACATCCTCGGCAACTACCGCCGCCTCTACACGCGCACCCTGGCCGCGGGCATCAACCACTTCAACCAGGCGCAGATCATCCTCAACCTGCTGGCGAGCGGGAAGCAGACCCCGTCCGCGGACCGGCACGAGGAGGGCGCGCTCATCGCGGCGGCGCTCCGGGCCCTGCCGCCCCAGCGGGCCTACCGGGTGCTGGACGTGCTGCGCGAGCGGCGCATCAACAACCGCCGCTCCCGCGCCATCGTGCGCGAGTTCCTGAAGGGGCGCGCGGACCTGCACTTCGACGCGGTGAAGTACCGCTCCAAGCTGCGCGCCGCCGTGGCGCACACCCACCTCAAGCTGCCCGGAGAGCTCAACCCCTTTCTCTTCCACGGCTGGCGAAAGCGCGTGTTCCAGGCTCCCCTGCTGGAGACGTTCCGCAAGGCCCACTACGACGCATCCGCCCTCTTCGAGCTGCCCTACACCGTCGCCGAGGGGCTCGCCGCGAAGCACCAGCTCCCCCGGGACGTCTTCCTGCGGAAGATCGAGCCGCGCCTCACCGCCGCCGAGAGGCTGCGCTTGCAGGGCTCGGCCACGCGCGCCCAAGGGGCCATCGCCCTCGACCTGGGGCGCACACCGCTCACCCGGCTGGCGCTCTACGTGCTCTCCCTCCCCCTGGAGGTGCGACGGGAGCGGCTGGCGGAGCTGCACACGGCGCTCGAGCAGGCGGCGGTGAACAGCCTGCGCCGGGCCTCGGTGCCCCTGGGCCGGGTGGCGGCCGTGCTGGACAACAGCCACTCCGCCTCGGGCTCGAGCGAGAAGCGCCGCCGGCCGCTCGGGGTGGCGCTCGCGGCGCACTACCTGCTGGCCGCCACGGCGCGCGAATACCGCGCTTTCTGGATGCATCCTCCCGAGCACCCCCTGCTCTCGCGCGCCCGGGGGCAGACGGACCTCGCCACCCCACTGCTGGACGCGCTGGACTGGATGCCCGAGCTGGTGGTCGTCGTGTCGGATGGCTACGACAATGATCCCCCCAACGCCGTGGCCGAGGTCACCCGCCTGTTTCGCACGAAGCTGGACCCCGCCCGCCGCACCACCATCATCCACGCCAACCCGGTGTTCGCCTCGGAGCTCTACGCGCCCCGGGGGATCGGGACGCACGTGCCCACCGTGGGCGTGCGGGACGCGGAGGACCTGCCCACGGTGCTCGGCTTCGCGCGCTTCGCCGAGGGGGCCTCTCCCCTGGCGGAACTCGAGGACTACCTGGCGGCGCGCGTGCGGCGGATGCTCGAGCACTCGCCCCGAGGCCACGCCGGAACCGAGCCCCCGAAGTCCCGCTCCGAGCTCCCGGAAGAGTCGCTCGACGAGGAGGTGGCATGAAGGAGGGAGACAAGAGCGCGGTGCGGCGGCTACCGCTCACGGGGCTGCGGCTCGCGCCCTCGCAGGTCTGGGGGAGCATCCGCTTGGTGCCCGTGCTGCGCGATGACATCCCCGGAGACCTGCGCATCACCCGCAGGAGCTACGACGAGGACGTGAGCGTCGTGTCGCTCCAGGGCGGGTTGATGGAGCCCGGGCTCCATTACGTGTCCTACGTCCCCCATGGCCTGGTGGTGGACTGGGACGACAAGGGCGCGGCGGTGACCTCCGAGACCCGGCTGCGCAAGCCGGAGGCCAAGGAGGGCAAGAGCCTCAAGCGCGGGCCCTTCTCCTCGACGCGGGTGCTGCACCGCATGGTGCACCGCGAGGACAAGAACCGGCTGCGGCTGTTGCCCATGCACCTGACGATGGAGGGCTTTCTCGCGCTGTATTTCGGCGGGCCGCAGGTGGCATGGAGCGAGTACTCCCAGGAGGCGCTCTCCCAGGGGCTCAATCCCCGGAGCGAGTGGAGCTCCTCGGGTTGGGCCAGCGCGGCCTTCGCGGAGGCGCTGCGCATCTTCGAGCTGCACGAGCGCCAGGTGGGCGTGCTCATCTTCCAGGCGGACGCGCTGCTCTCCTGCGCCATCGTCTCGCACCCCGAGGACTACCGCGCCCTGCACCGGGCCCTGCTCGAGGACTTCTACGGGGATCTGCTCGTGCAGTACGGCTTCCTGGGAGACGTGCCCGTGCTGGGGACAGGCGTGGAGGACGCGAGCGTGAACTCGATGAAGGACCTGAGGGCCGCCATCGAGCGCATGCGCGCGGACTGGGCGGACTTCATGGGCTTCATGGCCGAGGGCATCATCGGCGCCGAGGTGCTCACCTCCCCCCTCTACGAGGCGGGTCCTTTCCATCTCCAGCGCTTCATCACGGGCTTGTCGCCCTCGGAGGAGAACCACATGGGCGAGGCCATCCTGCGCGGCGACGGCACGGTCGAGTACCTCAAGACCTACCGGCTCTCGGCGGCGCAGACGCGCCGGGCCTATCTGCTCAAGCAGCTCGCGCAAGGGGGCTGGAGCCTGGAGCGCACCGCCGAGCATCTCAAGACGACCCGGGACGAGCTCATCGTCCGGCTGCGCAACGCGGGCTTCGGCTACCTGCTCAAGGAGCACGTCCTCAAAGCGGCCGAGGCCCGGCACGCGCGACGCTGAGCGCTACGCCGGGGCTGAACGCGGGCCGGGCGGCCTCCGGCTCGTTTAGCTCTCGGGGTTCGTCGGTCACGAAATAACGCGCTATTGAAGCAACGAAATGACCGCTGGCTCGACTGAACGGACGTGACCATGCGACTCCGCGCCTGCGCCGCACTCCTGCTCTTCCTCTCAGCTTGCGCCACGTCGGCACCGCGTCACAAAGAGCACGCACCCCGGAACCCGAGGATCGCCAACCTCCAGCGAGCAGCGACCCTGCCGTGGACAGACGGTGGGAGGTGCGTGGTCCGCGAGGCGTCCCAACCTTGGCCGGTTCTGGTGGAGCGGTGCTATCAAACCCTTGACCATGACCGGCTCGAGTTCCACGACACCACGGGAAGATGCACGGTCGCCTCCGCTGACGCCGCTGCCGTGGGAATCGGGTTCTGCGTACTGGCGGCTCCTGAGATTGCCGTGGGAGCCGTGATCGTACTTGGCGTGGTGGTGGTCGGCGTCGCCATCAACGAAGCGCTGGATGCATATGAACTCCGCCACGCCTACCCCGGGGAAGCAGGGACCTCGCGAGGAACGAAGGTGGCTTCCCGGGAAGCGGAAGCCCCACGCAAGGCCAAGCTGAAGCCCGAGCCAGCGGGGCAGGACCGGCAGCCCCCAGTGCCGCCCGTGCCCGTGGACCGGACGGGACGCGCCAGTTGCGATCCTGTTCCAGTGCCCCACGCTGGCGAGGATGACCCGCATAATGAATGTGCCGACAAGTTCCCACCCAACCGTTATCCCGGAATGGATGTGCTTGTTGGCGGTGTGCGCTTCGATGCGTTGCAAGTCGGCGTGCGCAAGCTGTGGGAGATCAAGACCCATCAATTCGACACGTACACTGACTTTCTCCGACGTCAGGTGATCGGCGAACAGGCGACCAAGATGCGGGAAGAGCAAGACATTGCAGAGTCTTGTGGATATGGCTTCGTCGTTGGCGTGAGCAGCACCGCACACAAAACAGCGCTGGAGCGCGCGGCGCCCGAACTGGAAATCGTTGTCACGGGGTGCAAGCGATGACCACCCAAAGCACCCTCGACGTCATTGTCTACGCGCCCGCTCTCAACATTAAAGACGGTCGCACACTCGCTGTCGTCCACGGGATGGAACGTACGATCCCCGGAATGCGCCTGGAGTGGAGAGTTGCCGACGACGGACGCCTCATCTCACTGCCGCAGCGCGACGCGTGGCTCACCGAAGGAACGAAAGATGGGAGCTTTCCGCTGGTGTGCAACGGTGACGAGAGCTACCCCGTCACGATTTATGGATTGCAAACTCCCGCGCGCCGGGCACCGGGCCGGCAGCCGTTACTCGACGTCCATGCAGAGCTACCACTGGACGAGGCCGTCATCGCAGCCGCAGCGGATGTTCTCGTAGGCGTGGCAGAGGGGGCCCGCGCGTTTTGGGGGCATGCGACGCCGTCTAGCTCGGGTGTCGAGATCGCACGGCAAACACGAGATCCGGTCCACAAGCCAGGGATTCCGCCCCGAGGGCTGCCAGCACTCAAGCTGCCTGAGAAGATCCGCGCGCCAGAGATCCCGCATCGCCTCGGTTGGCTGAACTACTGGTCGGCCGCTGCCGCGAAGATCATCGGGTTTCCGGACCCGACCCGCGACGCCGACCGTCTCTCACGAGCACGTCGCACGGAGTCGGGCGGGTGGGTCGTGCAGCTCACCGACGCGCCCCTCGACCTGGACAACCTCGCCCACCTGGACGCGCTCCAGCGAGCCTATGAACGGTTCCCGGAGATCGGCGGACGGGCAGCGCCTTGATCCGACTCGGGGGCCCGTCAGGCCACGAGGGTCTTTCCTTGAGTCCTGGGATGCGTCCTCAAATCTACCGTGCGGTAGGGGCCTTCGTTCTTCTTGCGCTGTGGATGGGCGTGACCGGGTTCCGTAGACAGGTTGGTTACGCTGCCAGCCTACTCGTTGTGGCCACTCGCTCGAACTCGACGTGGCTGAGGTAGCCCAGGGCGGAGTGGCGCCGCTTCCGATTGTAGCATACCTCGATGTATTCGAAGAGTGCGCCCCGGGCCTGCTCGCGCGTCTTGAAGCGGGTGTCGTAGACGAGCTCTATCTTCAGCGTGGAGAAGAAGCTCTCCGCCACCGCAACGCCGCATTCAGGCAGCCTCCTGATCAGGATGGGCGCCAGTCCCGGCTGAGCCCGTTTGGCGGAACCCGCTTGCTAGTTCACCCGCCGTCCGTGCCAGACTGGCCGGATGAACCGCGTCCTCCTGCTGGCCGGACTGTTGAGCCTCGTTGCGTGCAAGGGCAACATCGGGCCAAACACCAACGACGGAGGCCCCAACAACCCAGGGGATCCCGATGGGCCCGGGGATGCCGGGGCGAACGTGGACGCCGCGTGCGTGGTGCAGTCGGTGCTCACCCATCGCTGCGCCAGCTGTCACGGCGCGCTGCCGACCCAGGGGGCGACGATGCCGCTGCGCACCCTGCACGACATGCGGGTGAGCTCGGCGATGGATGGGAAGCTCAGCAACGCCCAGCGCGCGCTCATCCGCATGCGCGACGACGCGTCTCCGATGCCGCCAGCCCCGCATGAGCGCGCGAGCTCGGCCGAGCGCACCGCGCTCGAGACCTGGATCAAGGAGGGGATGCCCCTCTGCAGTGGCACGGACGGGCCGCCCGTGACCGTCGTGCCCGAGCCCAACCTGCTCGAACAGTCCACGCTCTTCACCTGCACCGACGGCGTGCGCTCGGATGCGCCGACGCGCATCCGCCGCATGAACCGGCGCGAGTTCACCCGCAACGTCGGTGGTTCGGTCGAGCGCAGCTGGACCGGGTTCAGCTTCTACGACAACCCGCTCGATCCCAGCGCCATCGAGCAGTACAGCTCCTGGGCCACGGACGAGACGCTGGACGAGGCCACGGTGGAGCTCTTCCTGCCGGTGGTCGGCGCGGCCGCCTCGCCGTGGACGATGAACTACCCGGACGGCAACCGGATGGAGCGTGTCTTCACCAACAGCCGCTTCAGCTGCATGTTCAACGACGCGAACCCGAGCGACACCTGCAAGCGCTTCCACCTCGGCCAGATGCTCGAGTTCGGCGTCTTCTTCCGCCCGCCCACCGAGGATGAGCTCACCCGCATCACCGCCTTCGCGACCTCGGTCATCGCGCAGGAACCGAGCTACTCCCCGCAGACCCGCGCGGACTCCATCTCGCGGATCTCCAACGCCGCATGGATGATGACCGGCGCCATGTTCCGCCGCGAGATGGGCGGCGATCCGGCCGACGGCCGCGTGGAACTGACCAGCCTCGAGCTGGGCTCGCAGCTGGCCTACGCGCTGGCAGGGCGCGCGCCCTCGGCCACGCCGAGCTTCGTGTGGCCGTACTACTCCGCGCCCCTCGAGGGGCATCTGGCGGACGTGGCCATTGCCGCGAAGGATGGCTCGCTCACGCAGGATGCGACGACCACCGCCCTGCTCAAGAAGCACCTGGGCGGCGTCGACGCCAACCAGAACGGGACACCGCGCTTCGATCTGGTGCAGGACTACAACGAGGAGCAGCGCTCCAAGCGCGGGCAGTACTGGCTGGGTGACGGCGTCGCGGGCTTCTTCCGCGAGTGGCTCGGCTACGGGCACGTGTCCGCGGTGTTCAAGGAGTCCCCGGCGGCGACCTCGCGCTTCGAGCTCGAGGGGCTCGGCTACATCAGCTCGGTCTCGTACGACAACCTGCTCACCAACTTCCATCCGCTGGAGCCGACCTTCATCCAGCAGTTCGACGATCTGATCGCGCGGGTGGTGGTCGAGGATCAGAACGTGCTGGCGAACCTGCTCACCACGCGCACCTTCTACGTGCCGTCCATGCAGAACGCGGCATACGACTCGCATAAGGGCCTCTCGCACCCCTACAACGTCAGCGAGATCCTCCCGGCGACCGTCGCGGGCCGCTGGAAGACGCTGCCTGCCACGGAGCGCGCGGGGGTGCTGACCCACCCGGTGTGGCTGGCCGCGCACGGCGGCAACTTCGAGGACGATCCCTCCATCGTCCACCGCGGCAAGTGGGTGCGCGAGAACCTCCTGTGCGGCTTCGTCCCGCCGCTCAGCAGCGTGCAGGTGGCAGCCCAGGTCGGCGCGCACGCCGCCGACAAGAACGCGCGCCGCCGCCTGCAGGAGGCGACCGCCGGATCGCAGTGTCAGGGCTGTCACCGTCTGATGGAACCGCTCGGCCTGCCCTTCGAGATCTACAACCACGCGGGCTTCCTGCGCGCGCGGGATCACTCGCCCAGCGGAGGCTGGACCCCGCCGGACGGAAGCTCGACGCTCACGTCGATGCCGGACCCCGCGCTGGACGGTCCGGTGCGCGACGCGGTGGAGTTGAGCGAGCGCCTGGCGACCTCGCGGCACGTGAAACGCTGCTTCGTGCGACAGGCCTTCCGCTACTTCATGGGACGCCCGGAGAACGTGAGCGACGCCTGCACGCTGACGCAGATGGAGCAGGCGTATGATCAGAACAACGGCTCGTTCTCCAAGATGCTGACCACGCTGATGACAAGCGACACCTGGAAGACGCGGCGCGTGCCGCAGGCTGGAGAGTGACTGCCATGTTCTCGCGACGAACCGTCCTGAAGGGCATGGCCGCCGGCCTCTTCGCGCCCTACTTCCACGACGTCTACGCCCAGTCGTCGGCGTTGCCGGCGCGCGTGGTGCTGGTCCTCGAGTGCAATGGCGTCTACCCCCGCGCGCTCCTGAGCACGGGCACCCGCGCGGCGCTGGGGGGACGCGCCAACACCTCCGACCGCCTCTTCTGGGACGCGTACAAGGACACGCCGCTGGTGCGTGAGGGCGACAATCTCGCCAGCGCGATCAGCCTCGGGCCGCTGGCGGGGTCTTCCGGCAACCTCGACCTGGTGAACCGCTCCGCCGTGCTGCTGGGGCTCTCGAACCTCATCGCGGGCGGCGGGCACTCCAGCGGGACGGGCGGGCTGAGCTGCGCGGTGAACGGCGCGGGCGCGACCTTCGACGCGGTGATCGCACCTCGCCTGCGCCGGGGTGCACCGTTCGACGTGCTGCGCCTGGGCACCAGCTCCGCGCGCGTGTCGATCGTGTACGAAACCTGCGCGCTCGGCCCCCGCAAGCCCGCGGGCATCATCGTCAACCCGTCGCTCGCGTTCGACAGCACCTTCGGCTCGCTGCTCGGCGGCTCGACGAATGGGCGCGATCGCAAGATGCTCTTCGACTTCGCGCTGGCCGACTCGCGCAAGGCGCTGGCGGAGTTCAAGGGCAACTCCAACGAGCGGCTGAAACTGGAGCGCTACCTCTCCTCGCTCGAGTCGCTGCGCACGCGGGAGGATCAGCTCGCGGGCATGGCGGACCGCGTGCGGCCCTACCTGCCGCTGGCGCCGAAGGACAACCCGCTCCTCACCGGCGCGGGCTCACCGCCCGACTCGCTGAAGTGGTTCGAGGCGCAGTTCCAGATCGCCACGGCGGCCCTCCTGGGGGGGCTGACGAACACGGTCGTGCTGGCGACGGGCACCTCGGGCTTCGACGTGGCCTACGGCCCGGACGTGAGCGACGTCCCGCGACACAGCTTGCAGCACGGCCTGGATGCGGGGCAGAACTGGGAGCGCGTCGCCGAGGTCACCCGCCGCCACGTGCAGCTGGTAGCGAACCTGGCGAGGACGCTGGCCGCCACGCCCGAGGTCGGCGCGAGCGGCTCGATGCTGGATCACACGGCGATCGTCTTCATGTCCGACAACGGCGAGCAGCACCACTCCACCTCGCGTGAGTGGCCGAAGCTCGTGGTGGGCGGCAACGCGCTGGGCCTGAAGACCGACGGGCGCACGGTCGTGTACCCGAAGTACGACGCGGCCCGGAACCGGCAGGTCTCCAACCTCTTCAACACGCTCGGCCACGCGTTCGGAGACGCGGACTTCAACACCTTCGGGCAGGAGGGCAGCACCCGCATCGCGCCAGGACCGCTGACCGAGCTGTATGGCTGAGCCGCGAGAGCGGGCCGCGGAAATCTGTCCATGTGAACGAGACAGTCAGGCACTGTGTCAAGAGAGGGGTTCGCGCACCCCCGGTGCGGGATGCGTGCCGCCTGTGCTTTCCTCTACGCCGCCGTCACCGCCTCAAGCCTGACCGCCGGAGTCCGTCCACATGATGCTGTTCGCCCCGAAGGTGTTCCCCAAGCTATCCACGCTGAGCCACGCGGGCCGGTCCATGTACGTGTGGGTCTTCTACACGTTCCCACTGGCCTTCACGCTGCTGCTGGTGCCGGGCCTGTTCCTCCAGGTGATGGGCATCTCGCCCGGGGCGGCGGATGGGAACCTGTTCTTCATGCGCATGGCGGGCGGACTGCTGGTGTCCATGTCGTTCATGTCCCACCAGGCCGCCGTCCTGAACATGCGCCAGTTCTTCATCTGGGCGGTGATGGGGCGCACCTTCATCACGCTGGTGCTGATCGTCTGCACGGTGCTGGGCCTGTGCGAGCCCATCATCATGTTCTTCGGATGCATCGACTTCAGCGGGGGCATGTGGACGCTGGTGGGGATTCGCCGTGACGAGGCCGAGGAGCAGGCCCGGGCGCTCGGACCGCAGGTCATCGCCCAGCCCTCGCCCTGACCCTTCGCCCTGCTCTTCCAGGACCCGCCATGACCACCGCGCTCCCTCCGCCGGCCGCTGCTCCCCTTCCAGCCTGGAAACGGGCCTTCCGCAACATCTCCCGTCAGCATGACTTCCAGCCCCTGCGGGTGGAAGGACGGATTCCCGAAGGGCTGCGCGGGACGCTGTTCCGCGCGGGCGCGTGGACGTTCGACGTGCACGGGCTGCCGGTCCAGCACTGGTTCGACGGCGACGGCGGCGTGATGGGCGTGCGCTTCGGGCCAGACGGTGTCCAGGGCGCGGCGAAGCTCCTGGACACGCGCACCATGGTCACGGAGCGCAAGGCGGGTCGGCACCTCTACGGCAGCTACGCCATGCCCACGCCGCTGCGCAACAAGCTGCTCAACCCCCAGAAGAACAACGCGAACACGGCGGTGATGCCGTGGAACGGCCGGCTGTACGCGCTGCACGAGCCGAACCTCCCCGTGGAGCTGTCCCCGGACGACCTGTCCAGCCTGGGCGAGACGAACCTCGACGGCGTGGTGATGAAGTCGTTCTCCGCGCACCCGCGCCGCGTCCACTCGCGCAAGACCCTCTACAATTTCGGCCAGCACCACGGCCGGGTGAACACGCTGGAGCTGTACGCCCTGCCGGACGGCGCCGGAGCGCGGCACCTGGGGTCCGTGCCGCTGCCCGGCGCGACCATGGTCCATGACTACATGGCCACGGACCGCTACCTCGTCTTCTTCCTGCCGGCCATGCGCATCGACGTGCTGAAGATGCTGCTGCGCATCGGCGCATTCTCGGACAACGTCTCCTTCCGGCCAGGGGCGGCGGCGGAGGTGGTGGTGGTGCCCATCGACGACGTGGCGCACCCCATCCGCATCCCCGCCGACTCCTTCTTCAACTGGCACTTCTGCAACGCGTACGAGGAATGCGACACGCTGGTGGTGGACTACGTGCGCTACCCCGACTTCGCCTCCAACCAGTGGCTGGGAGAGCTGGTGCGCGCCACCCCGTCCATCGAGGCCGACGGCATGCTCCACCGCGCGATCATCGACCTGAAGGCCCGCACGTTCCGCAGCGAGCAACTGATGGAGCTGAGCTGCGAGTTCCCCCGCGTGGCCCCCAGCGTGGAGTGCCGGCCGTACCAGGCGGCCTACATGGGCGCGCACTCCACCCGCGCGGCCCGGCGCGGCATGTACGACGCGATGGTGCGCGTGGACGTCACCACCGGCCGCGTGACACGCGCCGAGCTGGGCGAGGGCCAGTACCCCTCCGAGGGCGTCTTCGTGCCCCGCCCCGGCTCGAAGGCCGAGGACGATGGCTGGGTCCTCACCCAGGTCTACGACACGAAGACGGACACCACCCACGTGGCCGTGCTGGACGCCGAGCGGCTGGACGCGGGGCCCGTGGCGCGCTGTCACTTCGAACACGGCCTGCCGCCCACGTTCCACGGCGAGTTCCTGCCCCCCAGGAATGGCGCGGCCCACGGTTAGGGGCCGCGGCGGGCCGGCGGCCGCGCGCGAACACGGCAATCCCTCACTGCACGTCGTTGGCCGGACGGTTACACCGAACACGCGCGGGCGTCAGGCTGGCGCGAGTGCGTGGACGCTGTCCAGCGCGCGCGCCACGTCCGCGTCATGCGTGACGACCACCAGGCCGCGCCCGTGCGCCTTCATCCCGTCGAGGTCTCGCATCACACGGGCCGCGGTGCGCGGATCGAGATGCTCGGTGGGCTCATCGAGCAGGAGCCAGGGGGCCTCCGAGAGCCAGGCGCGCGCGAGGAGGACACGCCGCCTCTCGCCTCCCGAGATGGCCTCGCCTCCGCGGCCCAGGGGCGTGTCGAGCCCCCGCGGCTGCCGCGCGTACCATTCCCCCAGGCCCGCCTTGCGCAGCGCCGCGATGGCCTCGTCGTCGGTGAGCGTCGCGCGCACGGCCCGGAGGTTCTCTCGCAGGGTGGTGTCGAAGAGGTGCGCATCCTCGGTCGAGCAGTGCAGCAGCTCCACTCGACGCTGCTCGCTCACGTCCTCGAGCGGGACCCCGCCGAGCATCACCTTCCCCTCCTTCGGAGGGAGGTGCCCCGCGAGGCTGAGCAGCAGCGTCGTCTTCCCGCTCCCGCTGGGCCCGGTGAGGGCGAGCGACCTGCCCCGCAGCACGGTGAGGTCGATGCCCGAGACGGCGGCGCTCCGGCCCGGCCAGCCGCACGCGAGCCCCTCCGCGCGCAGGTGGCCCCCCAGCACGGGAGATGGAAGCGCGGCGGCCGGAGTCTCCGCCTCGGGCGTCTCGAGGAACGGAAGCAGCCGCAGGGCCGCCTCGGTCGAGCGCAGCAACTGGGTCAGCGCCGCGGGCATGGACTGGAGGGCCTCGAACGCCCCGAGCGGCACGAGCACGACGACACAGAGCTCCACCTGGGAGAGCGCTCCGCGTTCGAGCGCCGCGAAGCCGAGGACGAGCGCCGCCCCTACGCTCGCGCTCCACGCGCCATGCAGCAGGAAGGTCGCGGCGGCGGTCCAGCGAGCGGCCCGCGCGCAGAGGCGCTCCAGACGAAGGTCATCCTCGCGCAGGACTCCAAGCAAGACCGGCGCTCGCCCCGAAACCCTCCACTCCGCCGCGCCTTCGAGCAGCTCCAGGGCGGTGGACAGCTGATGCGACCGGGTGGCCGACGACGCCTTCTCCGCGAGGGCCAGCGCGCGCGCATTCATCCAGGGCGCCACGCCCCCCGCGACGGCCAGGCTCACGGTCAGGGCCCCTGCCGCCGCCGGGAGGAAGAAGGCGAGCAGCGCGACGCTGCCCACGCCGACACCGGCCGCGATGGCCATGGGCACGAGCGAGCGGATGACCGCCTCGCCCACCGCGTCCACGTCACCGCCGAGCCTCGCGACGAGGTCTCCGCGCTTGAGGCCGAGGACCCGGGGAAGCGGCCCCCGCGCGAGCGCGTCCACCAGCCTGGCCCTCAGCCGCGCCACGCCCCCCAGGGCCAGTTCGTGCGCGACGAGCCGGTGGGCGTAGCGGAGGCCCGCGCGAGAAAGCCCCAGGGCCCGCACGCCGACGATGGCGAGCGTGAGGTCGAGTACCGGCGGCATCTCGGCGGCGCGCGCGATCAGCCACGCGGACAACGCGCCCAGCGCCGTCGAGGCGAAGAGCGCGGCCGTCCCGAGCGCGACCGCGAAGCCCACCGTGCGGGGACGCAGCCCGAGTTCCGGCAGCACCTGGCGCAAGGGATGGTGGCTCATGCGGCCTCCGCGAGGGTGTCCAGGGATGCCGCGTGCGAGTGGAGCGTGAGGACGTCGTCCGCGATGGCCAGCGTCCGCGCGCGGTGGCTGACCAGGAGGAGGGTCGTCCCCTGCCGGGCGCGCTGCTTCAGCGCTTCGAGGACGCGCTGCTCGGAGGCCTCATCCAGATGCGCCGTGGGCTCGTCGAGCAGCAGCAGCCGCTCGTCGCCCGCGAGGATCCGGGTGAGCGCCAGCCGCTGCCGCTGCCCCAGCGAGAGGCCCTGCCCGTCCCGCCCCAAGCGCGTGTCCCAGCCTTCGGGCAGCCGCGCGGCGACGGCATCGAAGCCGGTGGCCTCCGCGGCGGCCGACAGGGCGGAGGCCGGAATCACGCGCCCCCGACAGACGCTCTCGCGCACCGTGCCAGGCTCCAGGTGGAGCCGCTGAGGCAGCCACGCGAGCTGGGCCCAGTACGTCGTCAGGTCGAGCGACCCGAGCGCGAGCGCCGCCGCGCCTTCGGGCCGCAGGAAGACGCCACCGCACGTGGGCGGCAGGAGCCCGAGCACCACCGCCAGGGCCGTGCTCTTGCCCGCGCCGCTCTCCCCTCGCAACCCGAGGATGCGTCCCTGCCCCAACGGCAGCACGAACGAGAGCCCCTCCGGTGCGCGGCGCCCGACGTCGCGCGTGGCGACCGAGACGTCCCGCAGCTCCAGCGTCCCGGAGGTGAGCGGTGGCGCGGCGAGCGTGCCGTGTGCGGGCTGGGGGACTTCGAGCCGCGCGATGGCCTGCGCCGCCGCCTCGGCTCCCTCCGCGGACGCGTGGAAGAGCGCGCCCACCTGGCGCAGCGGCGCATAGACCTCTGGCGCGATCAGCAGCACGAAGAGGCCCGTCTCCAGCGGCATCGCCCCTTCGAGCAGCCGCAGGCCAATCCCCACCGCCACGCTGGCGATGGAGAGCGTGGCGATCAGCTCGAGCACGAAGCTGGAGAGGAAGGCCCGCCGCAGCGCCTGGAGCGTGGTGCGCGCGTGCGCCTCACTCAGCCGCAGGACCTGGGCCGCGGCGCCGCGCTGCCGGCCGAGTGCCCGGAGCGTGGCGAGCCCGGTGATGAGGTCCAGCACCCGCGCGCTCAGCTGCTGCATGCTCGTGAGCTGCCGCGCCGTGGCCTCGCGCGTGAAGCGGCCCACCAGGACCATGAAGAGCGGGATGAGCGGCAGCGAGCCCGCCATCAAGGCCGCGGAGACCGGATCCGCGCGCCACACGCAGACGAGCAGGGCCGGTGTCGCGAGCGCCGTGAGCAGCAGCTGCGGTACGTAGCCTTCGAGATAGGGCTGGAGCGCGTCCAGCCCACGGGTCGCGAGCTCCACCTGCGCCACCCCGCCCGCCGAAGCGCGCCCCCCCTCCGAGCCGGACGCCAGCCGCGTGAGCAGTCCTTCCCGCAGC
>NZ_RAWF01000707.1:0-419 GCF_003612075.1 Corallococcus sp. CA041A | reverse complement strand
CTTGAGGTACAGCAGGAAGTACGAGTTGGCGCGCTGCGACCAGGCGAACTGCAGGTAGGCGGCGAGGAACAGGTAGGTGACGGGGCTGGCCAGCAGGAGGCGGATCTTGCGTAGTAGTAGCTTGGTGCTGATGAGGTCGGCCGTGGTGGTGCCGGTGCGGGACATGCGCGCGTGGGCGACGGGGCGCTCCGCCCCCGAGAGGTAGGCGGCCCGCGTGATGGCCGGCGAGTCGGGGATCACGAGGAACCCGAGGAGGCCCCAGGTCATGGTGATGATGCCGGAGATGATGAACAGCCACTGCCAGCCCTCGAGCCCGCGCACCCCGTTCATGTTCTTGTACAGCGCCGCCTGCAGGACGCCGAGGAACATGTTGCCGGCCACGCCGCTGACCCCGAAGATGGCCAGGCGCTTCCCGAGCT
>NZ_RAWF01000706.1:0-419 GCF_003612075.1 Corallococcus sp. CA041A | reverse complement strand
CGCGGATGCCGCGGGCGCCAGGCGGCCGGCATCGGCGAGCTGCGCCGCGATCTCGTGCGCGAGCGGCGAGTCGCCGAGGACGCGGGCGGCCGGCGGTGGAGTCCCCACCGGCTGACGCTCGAGCGCGGGTGCGAGCTCATCGAGCAGAGCCGCCGACTGCTGCGCGTCGAGCCCGGCGGCCGACGCCAGCATCTGCCACCCGCTCGGCGAGACGCCGGCCGTCACGGCCGCGAGCATCCGCTCGAGTGCGGGCGAGACGTCGTCGAGCACGAGCAGCGGCCGCTCCACCCCGAGCTGCACGCTCTGCGGAGTGCGCCACACCATCGGGATCCCGGCCGCCAGTCTGAGCACCATGGCGACAGGATGCCGCGGCGGGCTCGCCGACGCGGGCCGTCATCCACAGGCACCCGGTCCGAGCC
>NZ_RAWF01000705.1:0-420 GCF_003612075.1 Corallococcus sp. CA041A | reverse complement strand
AACCAGATGTATACCATACAACGTGGCCCCCGATCACATGCTACTGCAAGTATACCCCTTTTCGCCCTCTATCAATCAACATCTAGTCCCTAAGCTTGAACATTATGCACCTCATGAGCGACTAGCTTTCTAGAGAGCTTGCTCCCCCACCTATACGAGTTCAATTAGTCTATGCCTCCTTAACAAACACTCTACAAAGGTCGCGTGGTCCAATGGCTGCACACTCTCACAAATACTCCGCTCATATACTTACTACTACTCCCACCTGTTGAGGGGGCCAGTGTTCGATTCCTGCCGTGGTCACAAAACCCCCCTTTTTTTCTCATTGGCGTATTTATCCATGAACTACCTGTTCCTTACCTACACTCTTAAGAATGAATGCTCCCGCAATATTATCAGTGCCACAGCCCCCTACTACCC
>NZ_RAWF01000704.1:0-421 GCF_003612075.1 Corallococcus sp. CA041A | reverse complement strand
GTACCGCGCCCAGGGCTGACCATCGTACCAGTAGGCGCCTTCGACGGATCCGTTTCCGCCGACCCACCAGAGCTCCATGCTGCCCGGGATGCGCGAAACCGCTGCGATATCACTGCTCGTGGATGCGCTGCCGGGACCTGCGATCTGGTACCGCGCCCAGGGCTGGCCATCGTACCAGTAGGCGCCTTCGACGGATCCGTTTCCGCCGACCCACCAGAGCTCCATGCTGCCCGGAATGCGCGAAACCGCTGCGATACCACTGCTCGTGGATACGCTGCCGGGACCTGCGATCTGGTACCGCGCCCAGGGCTGACCATCGTACCAGTAGGCGCCTTCGACGGATCCGTTTCCGCCGACCCACCAGAGCTCCATGCTGCCCGGGATGCGCGAAACCGCTGCGATATCACTGCTCGTGGATGCG
>NZ_RAWF01000703.1:0-421 GCF_003612075.1 Corallococcus sp. CA041A | reverse complement strand
CTCGCCTTCCTTCAGCGTGAAGTTGCCGTCGGCGGTGGTCTCGTTGAAACCGATGCCCAGCTTCTTCTTCAGGTAGTCGGCAGCACGTTCGCCGCCCGACAGCGCGCACGGCAAGTTCGTGCACACCGACAGCTTGAATCGGCCAACCGGCTTGGTGTCGTACATGTTGTAGAACGTCGCCACTTCCTCGACCCACACCGGCGGCATTTCGAGGTACTCGGCCACGAACTGCATGACTTCGGGCGAGACCCAGCCTTTCTCGCTCTGCGCGACCGCCAGCGCCGCCATCACGGCGGACTGCTTCTGGTCGGCGGGATATTTCGCGACCGCCCGATCGATTTCCTTGAGAGCTTCTGCTGATAGCATGTTCGTTGCGATTGGTGCGGGACGCGGGGCGTATTACCTGACTGCCTTACCCCGG
>NZ_RAWF01000702.1:0-421 GCF_003612075.1 Corallococcus sp. CA041A | reverse complement strand
ACCTGGGCCAGGCCGGCGTGGTCGCCGAGATCCGTGCCCTGCTGCTGGCCGCGGTGCGTTCGGCGGTGTTGTGGCGCCAGCTGGGCGGCAGCTACTGGGACTTCCTGTTCAGCCGCAAGGCGATGATCGAGGCCGTGGACCGCCTGCTGGCCTGAGGGTGTGGGGTCAGAGCCCTTTTCCATGGAAAAGGGATCCGACCCCGTTGCTGCCTGCCCAAGGGGTCGGATCCCTTTCCGGCACGGAAAGGGCTCTGACCCCGAGGCCGCCAAGGCGCCGGAAAACCGGCGCATTCAGAATGCACTTCGAGGCACATCGACGTTAAAGAGAAAGGGGGTACGGCCGATACATCCTCCGTGCACCTCCCGAGAACGTCCATGTACTCACGCATTTTCATCCGTCTGGCCGCCCCCCTGGCTCTGAA
>NZ_RAWF01000701.1:0-422 GCF_003612075.1 Corallococcus sp. CA041A | reverse complement strand
CGTTACGTAGAGCTCCCATCAGTTTCATGCAGGGGGCTGTCACTCCCTCGTTCTTGCATGTTCACATGACAACCTCTGCAACTGAGCTGTGGAAGGGTTCTTCTATACCTAGTTACCGACCTTTTAACCCTCATAGCTCGGTTCACTATCCATGGAACGTAACAGAGCCTCCATTAATTTTTTCAGCCGCGAAAAGCCGTCGACTTTGGGCTAAGATGCAGAGAGGTTCGGACCGTAAACTCAAAGACTAATAAAGATATCAGATTTTCCAATTAGCTTCATCTTTATACTGTAGTTATAGATATACGTACTTTCTTGTAATAGTACCGGTACTGTTATGTAAGTGAGACTATTTCTAATGGATAAGGATTATGTTCAGGAACAGCAAAATCTTTGCGCCAAGGCTTGCCTTGACTCAACAT
>NZ_RAWF01000700.1:0-422 GCF_003612075.1 Corallococcus sp. CA041A | reverse complement strand
GGTTCGGAAGAAAGGGTCACGGGCGTGCCATCTTCGAACCGCCCCACGATCAGGGCGCCGGCCCGCTCGCGGTCGTCTCCTTTCAGGTGTAGCGTATCGGCCAGGTGTTGTTCCTTGCTCTTGAAATCCCTGACTCGCTGCTCGAGCTTGCGGAATACGAAAAAACTGCCGAAGGCAAGCGGGTCTGTCTTGCCCTGGTTTTCCCGCCGTGAATCCATGGCAAACGGATCTGCGACCAGCACGGGGCTCAAGGGAAAAGCCGGGTCCCAGTGGGCAATGCCGTCGAGCTCCGCTTCATTTTCGATATCTTCCTCCAGCATCAGCGGCTGGCTGCGGCCATCGACATAACCGAAATGCTCCAGGCCGTGGCCGGCCCTGTTCCGAATTGCCCTGCCTTGCTGTACATGGTGAATGGTGCTGCC